>NZ_JBFBAX010000028.1:0-88603 GCF_040682395.1 Streptomyces sp. NPDC051207
GGTTACATTCCGAACCCGGAAGCTAAGCCTTACAGCGCCGATGGTACTGCAGGGGGGACCCTGTGGGAGAGTAGGACACCGCCGAACAATCATTGAAGGGTTGGACCCTGAACTTCGGTTCGGGGTCCAACCCTTTTTTGTTGTGCGTCACGTGGAGTTCACGTTGCACGCCCACCATCCGCTGTATGGGTACTGCTGCAATGCTCAGGGCCGCCGGTGTCGGTGTCGGTGACGAGGTCATCGTGCCGGCGTTCGGGAACGTCGAGGTTGCCGGGGCCGTGGCCCTGGCGGGCGCGCTGCCGGTGTTCGCCGACATAGATCCCGTGACGTATTGCCTGGATCCGGTCGCGGTGGAGGCCGCCGTCACCCCGCGCACGGCAGCTGTCGTCGCCGTGCACCGCTTCGGTCGGCCCGCGGACATGGCCCGGCTGCACGGAGTTGGGCAGCGGCACGGGCTTCTCGTGTTGCAGGAGGGGGAGTCGGAGGCGCCGTACGACGAGATAGCCCAGCGTCGGCAGCGCGCCGCGTTCCTCGATGCGAAGCTGCGGGGTGTGCGGACGCCGGACGGGGGCGACGGGCACACCTACCAGCAGTACGTCGTGCGTGTGCCGGGGAACGGCCGGCCGGACCGGGACGCCTTCGCACGGGCCGTGCGGGGCAAGGGAGTTGACTGCCGGGTGCCGGTGAAGACGCCCGTGCACCGGCTGCCCGAATTCCGGCGCTGCGTGTCCCTGCCGGAGACCGAACGGGCCGCCGACGAGACGCTCGCGCTGCCCGTCGACGCCGCGCTGACCAAGCGGGACATGCAGCGGATCGTGTCCGCGTGCAACGCGCTCGGAGGGCTGCTCCAGCAGGCGTTCTGAATGGCCGGCCGAGGTTGGGAGCAGAGGTCTGTTCGGGGTATGATCTCCTTCGTTGCCGCGAGGAAAACCCTCGAAAGTGACAAGCCCCTATAGCTCAGTCGGTAGAGCGTCTCCATGGTAAGGAGAAGGTCAACGGTTCGATTCCGTTTGGGGGCTCCAGCAGAAAAGGCCCCCCGCCCTTCCGGGCGGGGGGCCTTTTTCGTGTCCGCGCGTGCTCAGTCCTTGTGGTGGCCCGGGACGCGCATCGCCAGGATGGCCATGTCGTCCGACGGAGCGTCCGACGCGAAGCGTTCCACCGCGCGCATGATGCGTGCCGCGACCGCGCCCGCCGTGAGGCCCGTACAGGTCGTCAGAACGTCCGCGAGGCCGTCGTCGCCCAGCATGCGAGAGCCCTCGCGGCGTTCGGTGACGCCGTCCGTGACGCAGAGGAGGACGTCGCCCGGGTCGAGCGTGACCGTCTGCTCGTAGAGTTCCAGGTCATCCATCACGCCGAGGAGCGGCTGCGGTTCGGCGGCCGGCTCGACCGTGCCGTCCTGGCGCAGGCGCAGCGGCAGGGGATGGCCCGCGCAGACCACCTTCAGGACCGCGCTGCCGTCCTCCTGCGGCCACAGCTCCCCGTACAGCAGTGTCAGGAAGCGGCTGCGGGCGCCCTCGTCGAGGATCGCGGAGTTCAGGCGCTCCAGGACCGCCGGGCCGCCGAAGCCCTCGCGGGCCAGCAGTCGCAGCGCGTGCCGGGCGAGGCCGGTCACCGCTGCCGCCTCCGGGCCCGTACCGCACACGTCACCGATGGCGAAGCCGTAGGCGTTGTCGCGGATCGGGAAGACGTCGTAGAAGTCGCCGCCGACCTCGTTGCCCTCGCCGGCCGCGCGGTAGATGACCTCGACCTCGACACCCTCGATCTGGGGGACGTCCGGGGGCAGGAGGCTGCGCTGGAGGGACTGGCTGATGGCCGTGCGCTCCGAGTAGAGGCGGGCGTTGTCCAGGGCCAGGGCGGCACGGCGGGAGAGGTCCTCGGCGAGTTCCAGGATCTCCTGGCGGAAGTGCTCGTCGGTGGGCTTGCCGAGCGTGAGCATGCCGATGACGCGGTTGCGGGCGACCAGCGGCAGGACCACCGTCTCGCCGCCCACGGCCGCGGCCGTGGTGAGGGTCGGGCCGATGCCCGGGGTGACCTGGCGGGTCGTGCCGCCGCTCAGGCCGAGGCTGCGCATGGAGCTGCGCAGGGCCGCCTGGTGGGCGACCTCGGCCGGTGCCGTCCAGACGCGGGCGCCGGGCGTCGGTACCGGGTCCGGCGGCGGGATCTTCGACAGGAGTGACTTGATTCCGTCGATGAGCTCCTCGTCCTCGTGGAGGACGTACGACAGATAGGGCTCCGAGGCCTGGTCGGCGATCGTGTAGACGGCGCACCAGGTGGCCAGGGTCGGCACCGTCATCTGTGCCATGAGGGCCAGCGTCTGGTCGCGGTCCAGGGTGCCGGCCAGCAGGTCGGACGCCTCGACGAGGAAGCTGAGCGAGCCGCGGCGCAGGCGTTCCAGCTCGCCCAGGCGGGCCGACTCGACGGCCAGGGCGATGCGGTCCGCGGCGAACTGCAGGCGCAGCGCCTCCTCGTTGGAGTACCGGCCGGGGGCCTCCGCGGCGACGCCGAGGGAGCCGGTGAGGCGCCCCTCGACCTTCAGCGGGACCGTGACGACCGAGCGCATGCCGGTGCCGTTGAGCAGCGGGACGGCGCCCGGTACGGCGGCGAGGTCGTCGTGGACGGCGGGCATGCGGGCCGAGCCGTAGCGGCCGGGGCCCGCCTCGACGGGGACGCGGGCGAAGCGCTGGCGGGCGGAGGGCAGGCCCGTGGAGGCGCGGACTTCCAGTTCCGTCTCGTCGTCGGTTGCCAGGAGCAGGAAGGCGGAGTCGGCGTCGAGCATGTCGCGGGCGCGTTCCACCGTGCGCTGCAGGAGGCCGTCGAGGTCGTCCGGGGCGGGTGAGCCGATGAACACCTCGAACGGGTCGGTGCTCTGGCCGCCTTCGCCGGAGCTTCCGGAGTCGGACGACGGCATGCGCTGCGGCGTCTGCAGCACGGCCCGTTCGTGGTCGCGGACCAGGAGGCAGACCGTGGAGGGTTCGCCGCTGGTGTCGCGGACGCGCAGGTGGGAGGCGTAGACGGGCGTGACGCGGCCGTTGGCGTCCCTTATGCCGTAGCTGCCCTCCCAGCGGGAGAGCTGGAGGGCCTCCACGATGCCGGTGCCGGTGCCGGGGGTGTGGGGCCAGGCGGCGAGGTCGGTGAGCGGCTTTCCGGTGACCTGTTCGGCCGGGTAGCCGAAGAGTTCCTCGGCGTCCTCGTTCCAGGACGTGATGGCGCCCGTGCGGTCGATCTGGACGACGGCGACGCGGACCCGGCCGTCGGCGAGCGGCAGCAGGGCGGCGGGGAGGGCGGGGCCTGCCGTGCGGGTGCCGACGGCGCGCTCCGGCAGGTCGAGCCGGAACCAGACGTTCTTGTGGGTGGACGTGTACTCGACGCCCCAGCGGGCGGCCAGCGCCGCGCACAGCTGCAGGCCGCGGCCGCCTTCTCGGTCGGGGCTGCCCATGGTGGCGGGGGAGCCCTGGAGGGGGACCTCGCGCTCCGGGTAGCGGTCGGCGACCTCGATGCGTACGCCGTCGTCGCAGCGCAGGCAGAGCACGTCGGCGGCGGTGCCGGCGTGGACGACGGCGTTGGTCACCAGTTCGCTGGTGAGGACGACGGCGTCGTCGACGATGTCGGCGAAGCCCCAGCCCTGGAGGGTGTCGCGGACGAAGGAGCGGGCGCTAGCGACCGATCGCCCTACGGGCTCGAAGCTGGCGGCCGCGCGCGCGGTGATCACAGAACTCCTCGACCGGTCGTCGACGTGCAGGACTCCATGGCCGACCGGCTCGCGCCGCTGCTGCGGCAGGCCGCCCGTCGGCCGCGGGTCCGGGGGCTGGTCCCCCGGGATCAGTCCGGTGGTCATGTGTGCGGCCGCCCTCCGATGCCCGCTCGTACTCGTGCCACCGCCCAGGCCGGTCGGACCGGTGTGGCTGGACAGCCGCATGCAAGGTTACTTACCTTCGCGGTCCATGCGGATGCCGGTCTGCAGTGTTTCCGCCCGGAGGGTGTGCGGACGATGTGCGAAGCTGCCGAACTGTTATGGCCTGGTTCGGCCGGGGTGAAACACTGGGCAAGCTGGTTGTGAACGTCCGGGCAGGCCGGGTGGCACCCGCGCAGTGCGGGCAGCGGCCCTGGGACGGGCCCGGTGTTCCGGGCAGGCATACACACTGGTCGCAAGAGTGCGCGGCAAGAGCGGTAGTACTGGTACGCCGAGCGGCGGTACCCGAGCACAGCAGTAACGGTCGACCCCTGCGGGAGGGACACAGTGGAGTCTGGCGCAGCGACGCGGGGCACGAAGACGCGCGCGAAAGGCGGACAGTCCCTGAGTAACCAGCGCAAACCGCGCAATGGGACCACCGTGGTGGACACCGCCGCGCTGAACCGGCTGCTGGCAGCCCTCGTGTCCATGCGGGACGGGAATTTCCGGAAACGCCTCACGGTGTCCGGCGACGGCGTGATGTCGGAAATCGCGGCGGTCTTCAACGAGGTGGCCGACCGCAATCTGCACCTCACGGGTGAGCTGGCCCGGGTGCGGCGCATGGTGGGCCGTGAGGGAAAACTCACGGAGCGGCTGGAGACGGGCGCCTGCGAGGGTTCCTGGTCGGCGGCGATCGACAACTCCAACGCCCTGGTGGACGACCTCGTGCGGCCCGTCTCCGAGGTCGGCCGGGTGCTGTCCGCGGTCGCCGAGGGTGATCTGTCGCCGCGCATGGAGCTGCGCACGCAGGGGGCGGACGGGCCGGGGCAGCCGCTGCGCGGGGAGTTCCTGAAAGTCGGGCGGACCGTCAACAACCTGGTCGACCAGCTGTCGACGTTCACCGACGAGGTCACGCGCGTGGCCAGTGAGGTCGGCACCGAGGGCAAGCTGGGCGGCCAGGCCCGGGTGCGCGGCATGTCCGGCTCCTGGAAGGACCTCACCGAGTCCGTCAACACGATGGCGTACCGGCTGACGGCGCAGGTGCGGGACATCGCGCTGGTGACGACCGCGGTGGCCAAGGGCGATCTGTCGCGCAAGGTCACGGTGCACGTGGCCGGCGAGATGCTGGAGCTGAAGAACACCGTCAACACGATGGTGGACCAGCTCTCGGCGTTCTCCTCCGAGGTGACCCGGGTCGCGCGGGAGGTGGGCACGGAGGGAGCCCTGGGCGGGCAGGCGCAGGTGCCCGGGGTGGCCGGCGTGTGGAAGGAGCTCACCGACTCGGTGAACACCATGGCCGGGAACCTGACGGCCCAGGTGCGCGGGATCTCCGAGGTGACGACGGCGGTCGCCAACGGTGATCTGTCGCGGAAGGTGACGGTCCCGGCGCGCGGTGAGGTCGCGCAGCTCGCCGAGACGATCAACCAGATGACCGAGACGCTGCGGATCTTCGCCAACGAGGTCACGCGCGTGGCGAACGAGGTCGGTGCGGAGGGCCGGCTGGGCGGTCAGGCGAACGTGCCGGGCGCGGCCGGCACCTGGAAGGACCTGACGGACTCCGTCAACACGGTCTTCAGGAACCTCACGACTCAGGTGCGGGACATCGCGGCCGTGACGACGGCCGTGGCCAACGGTGACCTGTCGCAGAAGGTGACCGTCGACGTCGCGGGCGAGATGCTGGAGCTGAAGAACACCGTGAACACCATGGTCGACCAGCTCTCCGCCTTCGGCGCCGAGGTCACGCGCGTGGCCAACGAGGTCGGCGCGGAGGGCCGGCTGGGCGGTCAGGCGAACGTGCCGGGCGCCGCCGGTGCCTGGAAGGACCTGACGGACTCCGTCAACACGGCGTTCCGCAACCTCACCGGGCAGGTGAGGAACATCGCCGAGGTGACGACCGCGGTGGCCAACGGCGACCTCACGCAGAAGGTCACGGTCGACGTCGCGGGCGAGATGCTGGAGCTGAAGAACACCATCAACACGATGGTGGACCAGCTGTCGTCGTTCGCCGATCAGGTGACGCGGGTGGCCCGTGAGGTGGGCACCGAGGGGCGGCTGGGCGGTCAGGCGCGGGTGGACGGCGTGTCGGGCACCTGGAAGGAGCTGACCGACTCCGTCAACTTCATGGCGGGCAACCTGACCTCGCAGGTGCGGCAGATCGCCCAGGTCACCACGGCGGTCGCGCGGGGTGACCTGTCGCAGAAGGTCACCCTCGACGCGCGCGGGGAGATCCTGGAGCTGAAGAACACGCTGAACACGATGGTGGACCAGCTGTCGTCGTTCGCGGACCAGGTGACGCGGGTGGCCCGTGAGGTGGGCACCGAGGGCCGGCTGGGCGGTCAGGCCCGCGTGGACGGCGTGTCGGGCACCTGGAAGGAGCTGACGGACTCCGTCAACTTCATGGCCGGGAACCTGACGGCTCAGGTGCGCAACATCGCACAGGTCGCCACCGCCGTGGCCCGCGGTGACCTCTCCCAGAAGATCACCGTGGACGCGCGCGGGGAGATCCTGGAGCTGAAGAACACGCTGAACACGATGGTGGACCAGCTGTCGTCGTTCGCCGAGGAGGTCACGCGCGTGGCCCGCGAGGTCGGCACCGAGGGCATCCTCGGCGGCCAGGCCGAGGTGCAGGGGGTCTCGGGCACCTGGAAGGACCTCACGCAGTCCGTGAACGGCATGGCGAACAACCTGACCAGCCAGGTCCGCAACATCGCCGAGGTCACCACCGCGGTCGCCAAGGGCGATCTGTCGAAGAAGATCACCGTCAACGCCAAGGGCGAGATCCTGGAGCTGGTCACGACCGTCAACACCATGGTCGACCAGCTCTCCAGCTTCGCCGAGCAGGTCACCCGGGTGGCGCGTGAGGTGGGCACCGAGGGCATCCTGGGCGGCCAGGCGCACGTGCCGGGCGTCACCGGCATCTGGAAGGACCTCAGCGACAACGTCAACCTGATGGCCAACAACCTGACCGTCCAGGTGCGCAACATCTCGCAGGTCGCCGCGGCCGTCGCCAACGGCGACCTGACGCGGACGGTGACGATCGAGGCGCGCGGCGAGGTCGCGCAGCTCGCCGACACGTTCAACACGATGGTGCGGACGCTGAGCTCGTTCGCCGACCAGGTCACCAAGGTGGCCCGCGAGGTGGGCACGGACGGCATCCTCGGCGGGCAGGCGCACGTGCCGGGTGTGGCGGGCACCTGGAAGGACCTCACCGAGTCCGTGAACCAGATGGCGTCCAACCTGACCGGTCAGGTGCGCAACATCGCCATGGTCACCACGGCCATCGCCAAGGGCGACCTGACGAAGAAGATCGACATCGACGCGCGCGGCGAGATCCTGGAGCTGAAGACGACCATCAACACGATGGTCGACCAGCTGTCCTCGTTCGCCGAGGAGGTCACCCGCGTCGCCCGCGAGGTGGGCACCGAGGGCCAGCTCGGCGGCCAGGCACGCGTGCGTGACGTGGACGGCACCTGGCGGGACCTCACCGAGTCGGTGAACGAGATGGCCGGGAACCTGACCCGGCAGGTGCGTGCCATCGCGCGCGTGGCGACCGCGGTGACCCGCGGCGACCTGAACCTGAAGATCGACGTGGACGCCTCCGGTGAGATCCAGGAGCTACAGGACTACATCAACAAGATGATCGCCAACCTGCGCGACACCACGATCGCCAACAAGGAGCAGGACTGGCTCAAGGGCAACCTGGCGCGCATCTCCGCGCTGATGCAGGGCCGCCGCGACCTGGAGGACGTGGCCTCGCTGATCATGAGCGAGCTGACGCCGGTGGTCTCCGCGCAGCACGGCGCGTTCTTCCTGGCGATGCCGCTGCTCGACGGCAAGGACCTGAGCGCGGAGAACGACGACGACTACGAGCTGCGGATGCTGGGCTCGTACGGCTACTCGATGGGCTCGATGCCGACGTCGTTCCGGCCCGGTGAGGGGCTGATCGGGACGGCCGCCGACGAGAAGCGCACGATCCTCGTGGAGAACGCGCCCAGCGGCTATCTGAAGATCTCCTCCGGGCTCGGCGAGGCACCGCCCGCGCAGGTGATCGTGCTGCCGGTGCTGTTCGAGGGCAAGGTGCTCGGCGTGATCGAGCTGGCGTCGTTCACGCCGTTCACGCAGATCCAGAAGGACTTCCTGAACCAGATCGCGGAGATGATCGCCACCAGCGTCAACACCATCTCCGTCAACACCAAGACCGAGCAGCTGCTGAAGCAGTCGCAGGAGCTGACCGAGCAACTGCGGGAGCGGTCGGCGGAGTTGGAGCAGCGGCAGAAGGCGCTGCAGGCGTCGAACGCCGAACTGGAGGAGAAGGCCGAGCTGCTGGCCCAGCAGAACCGCGACATCGAGGTGAAGAACACCGAGATCGAAGAGGCCCGGCAGGTCCTGGAGGAGCGCGCCGAGCAGCTCGCGGTCTCCATGCGCTACAAGAGCGAGTTCCTCGCCAACATGTCGCACGAGCTGCGTACGCCGCTCAACTCGCTGCTGATCCTGGCCAAGCTGCTCGCCGACAACGCGGACGGCAACCTCACGCCGAAGCAGGTCGAGTTCGCCGAGACCATCCACGGCGCCGGATCCGACCTGCTCCAGCTCATCAACGACATCCTGGACCTGTCGAAGGTCGAGGCGGGCAAGATGGACGTCTCCCCGACGCGCATCGCGCTCGTCCAGCTCGTCGACTACGTGGAGGCCACCTTCCGCCCGCTGACCGCGGAGAAGGGCCTCGACCTGTCGGTGCGGGTGTCGCCGGAGCTGCCCGCCACGCTGCACACCGACGAGCAGCGGCTCCTCCAGGTGCTGCGCAACCTGCTGTCCAACGCGGTGAAGTTCACCGACTCCGGATCGGTCGAGCTGGTCATCAGGCCCGCGCGGGACGACGTGCCGCCGAAGATCCGGGAGCAGCTGCTGGAGACCGGCTCGCTGACGGCCCCGGACGCGGACCTGATCGCGTTCTCGGTGACCGACACGGGCATCGGCATCGCGGCGAGCAAGATGCGGGTGATCTTCGAGGCGTTCAAGCAGGCCGACGGCACGACCAGCCGCAAGTACGGCGGCACCGGGCTCGGGCTGTCCATCTCGCGGGAGATCGCCCAGCTGCTCGGCGGTGAGATCCACGCGCAGAGCGAACCGGGGCGCGGCTCGACGTTCACGCTGTATCTGCCGCTGTACCCGAGCGAGCTGCCGCCGCAGGGCTACCAGCAGTTGCCCTCGCTGGCCGCCGGGGAGCTGGTGGCGTCGGCGTCCGAGCCGTCCTCGGAGCTGTCCGACGTGGAGATCGAGACGCCGGCCGAGGTGAAGTCGTACCACGAGACGCAGAACGGGCCCGCCGCGCTGTTCCGGCGCCGGCGCCGGGCCGTGACCGCCCGGACCGAGCAGCAGGTCGGCCGACCGGAGCAGTGGCCGGCCGCTGAGCAGAGCCCGGCGCCGCAGTCGCACCGGGGCATCCGGTTCGGCGGGCACAAGGTCCTGATCGTCGACGACGACATCCGCAACGTGTTCGCGCTGACCAGCGTCCTGGAGCAGCACGGCCTGTCGGTGCTGTACGCCGAGAACGGCCGGGAGGGCATCGAGGTCCTGGAGCAGCACGACGACGTCGCGGTCGTCCTGATGGACATCATGATGCCCGAGATGGACGGCTACGCGACGACGACGGCGATCCGCCGGATGCCGCAGTTCGCGGGGCTGCCGATCATCGCTCTCACCGCGAAGGCGATGAAGGGAGACCGGGAGAAGGCGATCGAGTCGGGCGCCTCCGACTACGTCACCAAGCCGGTCGACCCCGACCACCTGCTGACGGTGATGGAGCAGTGGATGCGGGAAGAATGAGGGTGCCGTTCGGGGTTCAGTCGAGCACCTCGGTAACCTAGGGTGTTCAAACGGAACTGCCGATTCTGCATGCGTCGACGCGGTGTAGCGGCACGGGTTTCGGGGAACCTTCCGGACCCGTGCCGCGTTCCCGCTGTGTGCACAGTGACATCACGGTGACAGGGTGTGGCGACAGGCGGGGTGCGGCTACGATGACCGGCACGAGGGCGGGCGGCGCAAGGGAGCCGTCCCCCGGGGCGGAGCCCGGTGGACTGCCGGGGCGAGGAGGGCGGGCCATGGTGCAGAAGGCCAAGATCCTCCTGGTCGATGACCGGCCGGAGAATCTGCTGGCGCTGGAGGCGATCCTCTCTGCGCTCGATCAGACGCTGGTGCGGGCATCGTCCGGGGAGGAAGCGCTCAAAGCACTGCTCACGGACGATTTCGCGGTCATTCTGCTCGACGTCCAGATGCCGGGCATGGACGGTTTCGAGACGGCGGCGCACATCAAGCGGCGGGAGCGGACCCGGGACATCCCGATCATCTTCCTCACCGCGATCAACCACGGCCCGCACCACACCTTCCGCGGGTACGCGGCCGGTGCGGTGGACTACATCTCCAAGCCGTTCGACCCGTGGGTGCTGCGCGCGAAGGTCTCCGTCTTCGTCGAGCTCTACATGAAGAACTGCCAGCTGCGTGAGCAGGCCGCGCTGCTGCGGCTGCAGTTGGAGGGCAGCGGCGGCAAGGCGGCCGGCGACGAGGCGAAGGACTCGGCGGGGCTGCTCGCCGAGCTGTCGGCACGGCTCGCGGCCGTCGAGGAGCAGGCCGAGGCGCTGTCCAAGCAGCTCAGCGACGAGTCCACGGACGCCGGAGCGGTGGCCACGGCGGCCCATCTCGAACGCAAACTCACCGGCCTCAGGCGGGCCCTGGACGCCTTGGAGCCGGGCACGGGCAGCGCGTCGTCGGTGCCGCAGAACTGACCGCGCCGGACCCCCACGTCCGTGAACGGCGGGCCCGGCCGCGGGCCTTGGGCGTAAACACGCGTCAGTTTCCGGCCCGGGCAAGGACGACACGAACGGGTGAAGCAGGAGTCACACGTGTCGGTGGTCGTCTCCACCGGTAACCTCACACCCATGGCCTCACGTCCCTCCGCAGCCAGGAAGCCGCCCGCGAAGAAGGTGGCCGCTTCAGCGAAGGCTCCGGCGAAGAAGGCCGCTGCCAAGAAAGCCCCCGCCCGAAGGCCCGCGGCGAAGAAGGCCCCGCCGAGGTCGGCGCCCAGCCCCACCGGAGGCATCTACCGCCTGGTGCGCGCCCTGTGGCTCGGCGTCGCGCACGCCGTCGGCGCCGTGTTCCGCGGCATGGGGCAGGGCGCCCGGAACCTCGACCCCGCGCACCGCAAGGACGGCGTGGCGCTGCTGCTGCTCGGCATCGCGCTGATCGTCGCCGCGGGCACCTGGGCCGACCTGAAGGGCCCCGTCGGCGAGCTGGTCGAGATCCTGGTGACCGGTGCCTTCGGCCGGCTCGACCTGCTCGTGCCGATCCTGCTCGCCGTCGTCGCCGTGCGCCTCATCCGCCACCCCGAGAAGCCCGAGGCCAACGGCCGTATCGTGATCGGACTGTCCGCGCTCGCCGTCGGCGTGCTCGGGCAGGTGCACATCGCGTGCGGCTCACCGGCCCGCGGCGCCGGCATGCAGCCCATACGGGACGCCGGAGGCCTGATCGGCTGGGCGGCGGCGACCCCGCTGACGTACACCATGACCGAGGTGCTCGCCGTACCGCTGCTCGCGCTGCTGACGGTGTTCGGGCTGCTGGTCGTTACGGCCACCCCGGTCAACGCCATTCCGCAGCGGCTGCGGCTGCTCGGCGTGCGGCTCGGCCTGGTGGCCGAACCCGTGGTGGACGCCCGCACCGAGGACGACGAGCGCTACGACGACCAGTGGCGCGAGGAGCTTCCCGCGCGCCCCCGCGGGCGCAGGACCGCCCCCGAGGCGTACGACCCCGAAGGCGCCGAGCAGCAGGCCCTCACCCGGCGTCGCGGCCGGCCCCGGCGCTCCGCCGTACCGCAGCCCGACATGGACCGGCAGCCGGACGCCGTGGACGTCGCCGCGGCAGCCGCCGCCGCACTCGACGGGGCCGTGCTGCACGGGATGCCGCCGTCGCCGGTCGTCGCCGACCTCACCCAGGGCGTCGGCGTCGGCGACCGCGAGCCCACCACCCCGACGCCCGTGCCGGCCGCCCGGCCCAAGCAGGAGCGGCTGCCCGGCAACAGCGACAAGGGCAACAAGGGCGCGAAGGCCGGCGCGGAGGACACGGGCGACGTCCCGGACCTCACCAAGGCGCCGCCGTCCGAGCCGCGCGACCTGCCGTCGCGCGCCGAGCAGCTCCAGCTGTCCGGCGACATCACCTACGCCCTGCCGTCACTCGACCTGCTCACCCGCGGCGGGCCCGGCAAGTCCCGCAGCGCCGCCAACGACGCCGTGGTCGCCTCGCTCACCAACGTCTTCACCGAGTTCAAGGTCGACGCCGCCGTCACCGGCTTCACGCGCGGTCCGACGGTCACCCGGTACGAGGTCGAGCTGGGCCCCGCCGTGAAGGTCGAGCGGATCACGGCGCTCACGAAGAACATCGCGTACGCGGTCGCCAGCCCGGACGTGCGGATCATCAGCCCGATCCCCGGCAAGTCCGCGGTCGGGATCGAGATCCCGAACACCGACCGCGAGATGGTCAACCTCGGTGACGTGCTGCGGCTCGCGGCGGCGGCCGAGGACGACCATCCGATGCTGGTCGCGCTCGGCAAGGACGTCGAGGGCGGCTACGTCATGGCGAACATGGCGAAGATGCCGCACATCCTCGTCGCCGGCGCCACCGGATCCGGCAAGTCGTCCTGCATCAACTGTCTGATCACCTCGATCATGATGCGGGCGACCCCGGAGGACGTCCGCATGGTCCTGGTCGACCCCAAGCGGGTCGAGCTGACCGCGTACGAGGGCATCCCGCACCTGATCACGCCGATCATCACCAACCCGAAGCGGGCGGCCGAGGCGCTGCAGTGGGTGGTCCGCGAGATGGACCTCAGATACGACGACCTCGCGGCGTACGGGTTCCGGCACATCGACGACTTCAACGCGGCCGTCCGCAGCGGCAAGGTCAAGCCGAAGGAGGGCAGCGAGCGCGAGCTGCAGCCCTACCCGTACCTGCTGGTCATCGTGGACGAGCTCGCCGACCTGATGATGGTCGCGCCGCGTGACGTGGAGGACGCGATCGTGCGCATCACGCAGCTCGCGCGCGCCGCCGGCATCCACCTGGTGCTCGCCACACAGCGCCCGTCCGTCGACGTCGTCACCGGCCTGATCAAGGCGAACGTGCCGTCCCGGCTGGCGTTCGCCACCTCCTCGCTCGCCGACTCCCGCGTCATCCTCGACCAGCCCGGCGCCGAGAAGCTGATCGGCAAGGGCGACGGCCTGTTCCTGCCGATGGGAGCGAACAAGCCGGTCCGCATGCAGGGCGCCTTCGTGACCGAGGAGGAGGTCGCGGCCGTCGTCCAGCACTGCAAGGACCAGATGGCGCCCGTCTTCCGCGAGGACGTCGTCGTCGGCACCAAGCAGAAGAAGGAGATCGACGAGGACATCGGCGACGACCTCGACCTGCTGTGCCAGGCCGCCGAGCTGGTCGTCTCCACCCAGTTCGGCTCGACGTCGATGCTCCAGCGCAAGCTGCGCGTCGGCTTCGCCAAGGCCGGGCGGCTGATGGACCTCATGGAGTCGCGGAACATCGTCGGACCGAGCGAGGGCTCGAAGGCTCGTGACGTTCTTGTGAAGCCTGACGACCTGGATGGCGTGCTCGCCCGGATTCGTGGGGAAGCTGAAGAGTAGGGGAGCGGTCCACCGTGGTCACGGCGTCGCCGTGCGGACTGTGCGGCAATCGGGTGTTCGATCGTGACGCATCCGTAAGGGATCATTGAGCAACCGTTTCCCTTTGACGTACGTCAAGTTGAGGGAAGCGAAATCCACCTGTCCCACCATCGGGATGCCGGGCCCATTCCGATGGCGTACAAAGTCCGACCGCCCGGTTGCCCCACCCTTTTGCACCCCCCCTAGACTGAACCTCCAGCACAGGCGGCTACACGCTCGAAAGGCGCCCCCGTGTCCAACGGCAACTCCCCTGAAGACGAGCGTCCCTTCGAAGACGTTTCCGAGGAAGCCCGCCCCTCCGTCGGCCGTGCCCTGCAGCAGGCGCGCATCGCGGCCGGGCTGACCGTCGACGACGTCAGTACCGCCACCCGCGTCCGCCTCCCCATCGTCCACGCCATCGAGGCGGACGACTTCGCGCCCTGCGGCGGCGACGTCTACGCCCGCGGCCACATCCGGACCCTGGCCAAGGCCGTCCACCTGGACCCGGCGCCGCTGATCGAGCAGTACGACGCCGACCACGGCGGCCGGCCCGCCCCGACCCCGGCCGCGCCCCTGTTCGAGGCGGAGCGCATCCGTCCCGAGCGGCGCGGGCCGAACTGGACCGCGGCCATGGTCGCCGCCATCGTCGTCGTCATCGGCTTCGTCGGGTTCACGCTCGTCAGCGGCGGCGACGGCGACGGCTCCACCGCCCAGGTCGCCGAGGGCGCCACCCCGGCCACCGGGAAGACCGGCTCGCCCACGCCCGGCGGCACCAAGCCCACCGACCCCAAGCCGGACCCCTCCGACAGCGCCATCGCCGCCGCCCCCCAGGACAAGGTGACCGTCCAGGTCAGGGCCACCGACGGCCGCAGCTGGATCTCCGCCAAGGACCACAACGGCCGGCTGCTGTTCGACGGACTCCTCAAGCAGGGCGAGTCCAAGACCTTCCAGGACAGCTCCAAGATCAACCTGGTGCTCGGTGACGCCGGCGCGATCGAGCTGTACGTGAACGGCAAGAAGATCAACGACGACTTCCGCCCGGGCGCCGTCGAGCGGCTCACCTACACGAAGGGCGACCCCGAGGTCGGCTAGGGCCTGTCGGTTCAGCAAGGGGAAGCGCCTCGACGGGGCGGGCCGTGATCGGTCCGCCCCGTCGACATGGGGTGTCGGCGGGACGAAGTAGTCTTGAGCCCATGCCTGAACGCCGTACCGTCGCACTTGTCACCCTTGGCTGCGCCCGTAACGAGGTGGACTCGGAGGAGCTCGCAGGCCGTTTGGAGGCGGACGGCTGGCAGCTCGTCGAGGACGCCGAGGAAGCGGACGTCGCCGTCGTCAACACCTGCGGATTCGTCGAGGCCGCCAAGAAGGACTCCGTCGACGCCCTCCTGGAGGCCAACGACCTCAAGGGCCACGGCAGGACCCGGGCCGTCGTCGCCGTGGGCTGCATGGCCGAGCGGTACGGCAAGGAACTCGCCGAGGCCCTCCCCGAGGCCGACGGCGTCCTCGGCTTCGACGACTACGCGGACATCTCCGACCGTCTGCAGACCATCCTGAGCGGCGGCATCCACGCCGCGCACACCCCGCGCGACCGGCGCAGGCTGCTGCCGATCTCCCCCGCCGAGCGGCAGTCGGCGGCCGACGTGGCGCTGCCGGGGCACGGCGCGCCCGCGGACCTGCCCGAGGGCCTGGCCCCGCAGTCCGGCCCCCGCGCGCCCCTGCGCCGCCGGCTCGACGGCTCCCCGGTCGCCTCCGTGAAGCTCGCCTCCGGCTGCGACCGGCGCTGCACCTTCTGCGCCATCCCGTCCTTCCGCGGCTCCTTCATCTCCCGCCGCCCGAGCGACGTACTGAACGAGACGCGGTGGCTGGCCGAGCAGGGCGTCAAGGAGATCATGCTGGTCTCCGAGAACAACACCTCCTACGGCAAGGACCTCGGCGACATCCGCCTGCTGGAGTCGCTGCTGCCCGAGCTCGCCGGGGTCGACGGCATCGAGCGGGTGCGCGTCAGCTACCTCCAGCCCGCCGAGATGCGGCCCGGCCTCATCGACGTCCTCACCTCGACGCCGAAGGTCGCCCCCTACTTCGACCTGTCGTTCCAGCACTCCGCGCCCGACGTGCTGCGCGCGATGCGCCGCTTCGGCGACACCGACCGCTTCCTGGAGCTGCTCGACACCATCCGGAGCAAGGCGCCCGAGGCCGGTGTGCGGTCCAACTTCATCGTGGGCTTCCCCGGTGAGTCCGAGGCCGACCTCGCCGAGCTGGAGCGGTTCCTGAACCACGCGCGCCTGGACGCCATCGGCGTCTTCGGCTACTCCGACGAGGAGGGCACCGAGGCCGCGACGTACGACAACAAGCTCGACGAGGAGGTCGTCGCCGAGCGCCTCGCGCGGGTCTCCCGGCTCGCGGAGGAGCTGGTCTCGCAGCGCGCCGAGGAACGGCTGGGGGAGACCGTGCACGTGCTGGTCGAGTCGGTGGACGAGACGGAGGGCGTGTACGGCCGCGGGGCGCACCAGGCGCCCGAGACGGACGGCCAGGTGCTGCTGACGGGCGGCGCGGGTCTGAGCGTGGGCCGTATGGTCGAGGCGAAGGTGGTCGCCACGGAGGGCGTCGACCTGGTGGCCGAGCCGTTCGCGTGTGGTGAGGAGGCGGGCACATGACCGGAGTACCGGCGTCCGCGGCGGGAGGCTCCTCCAGTGCGCGGAGGGCCACGGGGAACACGTCCGCGCGTGAAGGGGCCGGTACCGCCGGGGGGCGTGCCGCCGCCGAAAGCGCTGGTGCCGTTGGAGCTGGTGGGGTCGGCGCGCAGCCGGCGCGGGGCGGGAAGCTGGCGGCGGCGGCCGTCAACCAGGCCAGCGTCTGGAACATCGCCAACCTGCTCACGATGCTCCGGCTGATCCTCGTGCCGGGTTTCGTCGCGCTGATGCTCGCCGACGGCGGATACGACCCGGCGTGGCGCTCGCTCGCCTGGGCCGCGTTCGCCATCGCCATGATCACCGACCTGTTCGACGGTCACCTGGCGCGTACGTACAACCTCGTGACGGACTTCGGGAAGATCGCCGACCCGATCGCCGACAAGGCGATCATGGGTGCGGCGCTGATCTGCCTGTCGGCGCTCGGCGATCTGCCCTGGTGGGTGACGGGCGTCATCCTCGGCCGGGAACTCGGCATCACGCTGCTGCGTTTTCTCGTCATTCGCTACGGCGTCATCCCGGCGAGCCGCGGCGGCAAACTGAAGACCCTCACCCAGGGGGTCGCCGTCGGGATGTATGTGCTGGCACTGACCGGGTGGCTCGCCACCCTGAGATTCTGGGTGATGGCGGCGGCGGTCGTGCTGACCGTCGTGACCGGGCTGGACTATGTGAGACAGGCCATTGTGCTGCGGCGACAGGGAATCGCCGAGCGCAAGGCGGCGTTGGAGGAGAAGGAAGCGTGAGTTCCCCGGCCGCCCAGGCGGTGCGACTACTGACCGTGAGGGGTGAGACGCTCGCCGTCGCCGAGTCGCTGACGGGCGGGCTGGTCGCGGCGGAGATCACCTCGGTGCCCGGGGCGTCCAAGGTCTTCCGCGGTTCGGTGACCGCCTACGCCACTGAACTGAAGCAGGAGCTGCTCGGCGTCGACCCCGCCCTGCTGGCCTCGTACGGAGCGGTGGACGCGCAGGTGGCGGCCCAGATGGCGGCCGGAGTGCGCAGGATGCTCGGCACCGACTGGGGCATCGCGACCACCGGCGTCGCAGGCCCGGACGCCCAGGACGGCAAGCCCGTCGGCACGGTGTTCGTGGCGGTCGACGGCCCCTTCGGCGCCGGTTCGGACACCACCGGCGGCAGGAAAGTGACCTCGCTGCGGTTGAACGGCGATCGCGCGGAAATTCGTATGGAGAGTGTACGGAGCGTGCTCGCACTCCTCGTTGGGGAGCTTGCGAGCGAACAGACTGGGAATGAGCGGGCACAGGATACGGAACGGAACGGGGGGTTTTGATGTTTGCAGCCCTGAGTGAACACGACATCGCTCCCCGCACGGCCGCGGCGCGAGGCGGTACGGTGGGGCGAGAAGGATGCGGCTACGCGGTCCGAGGAGGGAGCCACCGATGATTCTGCTCCGTCGCCTGCTGGGTGACGTGCTGCGTCGGCAGCGCCAGCGCCAGGGCCGTACTCTGCGCGAAGTCTCCTCGTCCGCCCGAGTCTCACTCGGCTATCTCTCCGAGGTGGAGCGGGGGCAGAAGGAGGCTTCCTCCGAGCTGCTCTCCGCCATCTGCGACGCGCTGGACGTACGGATGTCCGAGCTCATGCGGGAAGTGAGCGACGAACTCGCCCTCGCCGAGCTGGCCCAGTCTGCTGCGGCCACCCCGAGCGAGCCCGTGCCCACGCCGGTGCGTCCGATGCTGGGCTCCGTGTCGGTGACCGGTGTGCCACCGGAACGGGTGACCATCAAGGCGCCCAGCGAAGCCGTGGACGTCGTCGCCGCGTGAACCGTGCCCGCGTGTAGCGGTGCGCGGGTGAGACGCGAGGCGTCGTCTGCCGGCACAGACGTCCGAGGCCCCGGCCGAGTCCCCTGGGATGCGGTCGGGGTTTTCGTATGCCCGGATTTCTGAGTGATCGGTCGGTATTCCCCATTTGCCGGTGTGCGGTGTGGCGGTCATCGTGGAGAGGACATCACGGGGGTTGAACCGACGGAGGTGCGGATGTACGTCGTGAAGAGCCCGTTGTCCGACGCGGACCTGAAGACCGTGTCCGAGGCGCTGCAGGGCGGCCTCGTGGACCTGGTGGACCTCGGCCTGGTGGCCAAGCAGATCCACTGGAACGTGGTCGGGCCGCGCTTCCGTTCCGTGCATCTGCAACTGGACGAGGTCGTGGACCTCGCCCGGACGCACTCCGACACCGTCGCCGAGCGCGCCGCCGCCCTGGGCGTACCGCCGGACGGGCGGGCCGCCACCGTGGCCGTCGGCAGCGGCATCGGCGTCACGCCGGAGGGATGGGTCGACGACACGGCCGCCGTGCGGGCGCTCGTGGACGCGCTGACAGCGGTGATCGAGCGGATGCGGGCGCGGATCGACGCGACCGCCGAGCCGGACCCTGTCAGCCAGGACATCTTCATCGGGATCACGGCCGATCTCGAGAAGCAGAGGTGGATGTTCCAGGCCGAGAACGGGTGACTCCTGTGGCGGTGGCCGGGCGCGCGATGGCTTCTGTGGCTGCGGTGGTCCCGGTGGCTGCCGTGGCCCGGGTGGTCTCGGCGGTCTCGGTGCGTCCGGGGCGTACGGTGCGCTCCTGTGCCCTCGGTGCGCCCTTTCGGCGGGCTGTGGCCGCCCTTTAGCGTCGGGCCGGAGGTGGCTGCCATGGCGGGGCGGACGGTGTGCTGGGGGGTCGCGCTCGGCGCCGGGGCGCTGTGGTGGTGGGGCGCGCTGCGGCTCGCGCTGGCGCCCGACGCGGGGGTGCTGGAGGGTGCGGTCGCGGCGGGCGGCTGGGGGCTGAGCCTGTTGCCGGTGCACTGTGTGCCGAAGGCGCGGGCTCCGGGAGCGCTGGGCGGGGGGCGGTGGCGTGCGGCTTGGGGTGGGGGTGCAGGACCGGTGGGGGATGCCGGGGGTGAGGGGCGTGGGACGACTGGTGGGGAGGAAAGTGCCAAGGGTGGGGATTGAGCCTTTGCGGGACCTGAGGGGTACGGTCCCAGCGCGGGGCCGGCGGGGCTCCCGGGTGGGGCCGGTGGGGGTTTTGGCTCCCCGGGCGGGGGCCGGTGGGGGTACTGGCTCCTCGGGCGGGGGCGGCCGGTGTAGGCGGGGCTCTGGGGAGGGCCTGGCGTGACCTAGGGGGCTTGCTTCAGCGGGGTGGGTGTGGGCGGGTGCGGAGTGCCGACGGGGCCAGGGGGCGGGGCGTGGGGCCGCTCTGGCAGGTGGGGCACCAGTAGGTGGGGCGTTCGCGCGAGCCGTCGCCCTGGTCGGCCACCCGGATGGACGTCCGGCAGCGCAGACAGGGTCGGGGCGCGCGCCCGTACACGAACAGGTCCGGGCCGCGGCGGCCCGTCGTCGCACGGATCGGACGGTCACGGTTCACCTCCAGGAGCCGCTTCGCGAGCCGAGGGAGCTGTGCCGCCCGCTCGGCGGGCAGCTCGCCGACGGGGAGCCACGGGGTGACGCCGAGCAGGAAGCACAGCTCGCACTTGTAGACGTTGCCGATGCCGGCCAGATTGCGCTGGTCGAGCAGGGCCTCGCCGAGGGGGCGAGCCGGGTCCCGCATGAGGTTGGCCAGAGCCAGCTCGGCGTCCCAGTCGGGGCCCAGCAGGTCCGGGCCGAGATGGCCGACGGCGCGGTGCTCGTCGGTGGTGCGGAGCAGTTCGAGGACGGGGAGGCGGTAGCCGACGGCCGTCCGGTCGGCGGTGCCGAGGATCGCGCGGATCTGGTGCGAGGGGCCGCCGCTCCAGCGCTCGCCGGGGGCGTACACCTTCCAGGAGCCGTCCATCCTCAGGTGCGAGTGCAGGGTGAGACCGCCTTCGACGCGGGTCAGGAGGTGCTTGCCGCGCGGGGTGACGTCCAGGACGGCACGGCCCGTGAGGTCGGCCGTGGCGTACTTGGGCACGCGCAGGTCGCTGCGGGTCAGCATCTTCCCCGCGAGGGCGACGTGCAGCCGCCTCGCCGCCTGCCAGACCGTGTCACCTTCGGGCATGGGTCAAGGGTGGCATGGCGGGGTGCGGGGCGGGGCGTGGTGGGGTGCGGTCGGCCTGGGGCGGGCTTGCTGGGGGAACGCCGTCATGCCCGTAGCCGCAGGCCGCGCGGGGTGGCGATGAAGCCCGCCGCTTCCAGCAGGGTGCCGAGCGGGGACGTCAGGGCCGAGGCGCCGTTGACCCGCTCCACCGTGACCGTGCCGAGGGAGCCCGCGCGGGCCGCGGCGGCCAGGGCCTCCGCCGCCGCGTGCAGCCGGGGGTCGTCGGTGGCGTCGCCGTCGGCGTGGCTGGGCCAGGCCAGCAGGGTCTTGCCACCCCGCTCCATGTAGAGCGTCAGCTCACCGTCGACCACCACCACCAGCGCACCCGCCTTGCGCCCCGGCTTGTGTCCGGCGCCGGTCGGCGGCTCGGGCCAGGGCAGCGCGGCGCCGTACGCATTCGCCGGGTCGGCGGCGGCGAGGACGACGGCGCGGGTGGCGGCGCCGCCGCGGGTACGGCGGTCGCCGAAGCCGGAGCCGTGAGGGCTGCCGCCTGAGCCGTACGGTCCGGCGCCGGTGCCTGAGCCGTACGGTCCGGCGCTTGAGCTTGAGCCGTACGGTCTGCCTGGGCCGCCCCGGGGGCCGCCGGCGCCCGGGGTGTCGAAGTTCCGGGGGGAAACGTATGTGCCGGGGGCCGGGGGGAAGTCCGGGACGTCGAAGGTGCTGGACGGGCCGGCGGGGGCGAAGAGGTCGAAGGGGTCGAAGGGGTCGGCGGGAGGGAAGCCGTCGGGGGAGTCGGACGCCGTGGGGTCGACGGCGCCGGGCGGGAAACCGGCCCCTGGGCTGTGGCTGCTGTGGCTGCTGTGACCGGTGCGGCCGGTCCGGCCGTCGGGGGGCGTGAACGGTGCTGTCGGGCCCGTCTCGCCGCGTTCGCGGGCGTTCGCCACCGCGCGCAGGCGGTCCACGGCGCCGTCCGTCGCGAACTGCGCGGCGCCGAGGCCCTCCACCACGTAGCCGCGGCGGGCCTGGCCGCTGTCCTCGAAGGCGGACAGGATGCGGTACGTCGCCGAGAAGCCGCCCTCGACGCCCTCCGCCGCCACGGCGCCCCGCGTCACCACGCCGTGCCGGTCGAGGAGCGTGCGGGCGAGCGCGTGGGCGCGCACGGTGGGGTCGGGCTCGCGGTCCGGCAGCAGCGACCAGCGGCCGGCGACGGTCGGTGGGCCGCTGCGGGAAGCGGGCCGGGCACCGGCCGTCAGGGAGCCGTAACGGCCGCGCGGTGCGGCCCGTTTGGCGCGGTGGGCCGTGGAACCGGCGGTGCGGCCCGAGCCCAGCAGGGCGCGCAGCGGTGCGAGCGTGTCGTTCGTGAGCCGTCCCGACCAGGCCAGGTCCCAGATCGCGTCGGCCAGTTGGGGGTCGGTGACGTCGGGGTGGGTGGTGGCGCGGACCTGGTCGGTGATCTGACGGAAGAACAGGCCGTAGCCGCCGGACAGCGCGTCCAGGACGGACTGGTGCAGGGCCGTCAGCTCCAGCGGGTGCGGGGGAGGCAGCAGGAGCGGTGCCGCGTCCGCCAGGTACAGGGAGATCCAGCCGTCCTTGCCGGGCAGCGCGCCCGCCCCGGCCCACACCAGCTCCCCGGCCGCGGTGAGTTCGTCGAGCATCGCCGGGGTGTAGTTCGCCACGCGGGACGGCAGGACCAGCTTCTCCAGGGCCGACGCCGGTACGGACGCGCCCTGCAACTGTTCGACGGCGCGCACCAGCCCGTCGACGCCCCGCAGGGTGTGGCCCTTGCCGATGTGCTGCCACTGGGGGAGGAACTGGGCGAGCGCGGGCGGCGGCACCGGCTCCAGCTCGTGGCGCAGGGCGGCCAGCGAGCGGCGGCGCAGCCGGCGCAGCACCGCCGCGTCGCACCACTCCTGCCCGATGCCGGCCGGGTGGAACTCGCCCTGGACGACTCTGCCCGCCGCCGACAGCCGGTGCAGCGCGCCGTCGGTGACGGCCACGCCCAGCCCGAAACGGGCCGCCGCCGTGGCCGACGTGAACGGGCCGTGGGTGCGGGCGAAGCGCGCGAGGAGGTCGCCGAGCGGGTCCTTGACCGGCTCCGTGAACGCCTCCGGCACGCCCACCGGCAAGGCCGTGCCGAGCGCGTCGCGCAGCCGTCCCGCGTCCTCGATCGCCGCCCAGTGGTCGGCGCCCCCGACGCGCACGCGGATGGCGCGGCGGGCGGACGCCAGCTCCCGGGCCCACTGGAGGTCGGCGCCCCGCGCGGCGAGTTCGGCGTCGGTGAGCGGGCCCAGCATCCGCAGCAGGTCGGCGACGCCCTCGACGTCCTTCACCCGGCGGTCCTCGGTGAGCCACTGCAGCTCACGCTCCAGCTCGGTGAGGACCTCGGCGTCGAGCAGTTCGCGCAGCTCCGCCTGGCCCAGCAGCTCGGCCAGCAGCCGTGAGTCCAGCGACAGGGCGGCGGCGCGGCGCTCGGCGAGCGGTGAGTCGCCCTCGTACAGGAACTGGGCGACGTAGCCGAACAGGAGGGAGCGGGCGAACGGGGACGGCTCGGGGGTGGTGACCTCGACGAGGCGCACCTTGCGGGCCTCCAGGTCGCCCATCAGCTCCACGAGCCCGGGGACGTCGAAGACGTCCTGGAGGCATTCGCGGACGGCCTCCAGGACGATCGGGAAGGAGCCGAACTCGCTGGCCACTTCGAGCAGCTGGGAGGCGCGCTGGCGCTGCTGCCACAGCGGCGTGCGCTTGCCCGGGTTGCGGCGCGGCAGCAGCAGCGCGCGGGCCGCGCACTCGCGGAAGCGGGCCGCGAACAGGGCCGAGCTGCCCACCTGGTCGGTGACGACCTGGTCGACCTCGCCCTTGTCGAAGACGACGTCCGCCGCGCCGAGCGGGGCCTGGTCGGCGTCGTACTCCGTGCCGGCCCTACGGGGCTCCTGGTCGAGCAGGTCCAGGCCCATCAGGTCCGCGTCGGGCAGGCGCAGCACGATGCCGTCGTCGGCGTGCATGACCTGCGCGTCCATGCCGTACCGCTCGGAGAGCCTGGCGCCGAGGGCGAGCGCCCACGGGGCGTGCACCTGGGCGCCGAACGGTGAGTGCACGACGACCCGCCAGTCGCCCAGTTCGTCGCGGAACCGTTCGACGACGATCGTGCGGTCGTCCGGGACGTGGCCACAGGCCTCGCGCTGTTCCTCCAGGTACGCGAGGACGTTGTCGGCAGCCCAGGCGTCCAGCCCGGCGGCCAGCAGGCGCGGACGGACGTCCTCCTTGGGCTGGGAGCCCACCTCGCGCAGGAAGGCACCCAGCGCGCGGCCGAGTTCCAGCGGGCGGCCCAGCTGGTCCCCCTTCCAGAACGGCAGCCGGCCCGGCACGCCCGGGGCCGGGGAGACCAGCACGCGGTCGCGCGTGATGTCCTCGATGCGCCACGAGCTGGTGCCGAGCGTGAACACGTCCCCGACCCGGGACTCGTACACCATCTCCTCGTCCAGCTCGCCGACCCGGCCGCCGCCCTTCTTCGGGTCGGCGCCCGCCAGGAACACCCCGAACAGGCCGCGGTCGGGGATCGTGCCCCCGGAGGTGACGGCGAGGCGCTGCGCGCCCGGGCGTCCGGTGACCGTGCCGGCCACGCGGTCCCACACCACGCGCGGGCGCAGCTCCGCGAAGGCGTCGGACGGGTACCGGCCGGCGAGCATGTCCAGGACGGCCGTGAACGCCGACTCCGGGAGCGAGGCGAAGGGGGCGGCGCGGCGGACCGTGGCGAGCAGGTCGTCGACCTGCCAGGTGTCCAGCGCGGTCATGGCGACGAGCTGCTGGGCGAGCACGTCCAGCGGGTTGGCCGGGACCTTCAGGGACTCGATGGCGCCGCTGCGCATCCGCTCGGTGACGACCGCCGCCTGCACGAGGTCGCCGCGGTACTTCGGGAAGACGACGCCCGTGGAGACCGCGCCGACCTGGTGTCCCGCGCGTCCGACCCGCTGCAGGCCCGAGGCGACGGACGGCGGCGACTCGACCTGGACGACCAGGTCGACCGCGCCCATGTCGATGCCCAGCTCCAGGCTGGAGGTGGCGACCACCGCCGGAAGCCGGCCCGCCTTGAGGTCCTCCTCCACGAGGGCGCGCTGCTCCTTGGAGACCGAGCCGTGGTGCGCGCGCGCGATGACCGGCGGGGCGCCCTGGGCGGCCCCGGAGCCGCCCATCAGCTCAGCGGGCGCGTGGTGCTCCTCCAGGGTCTCGCCGGTGGCACGCTCGTACGCGATCTCGTTGAGCCTGTTGCACAGGCGCTCCGCGAGGCGGCGGGAGTTGGCGAACACGATCGTCGAGCGGTGCGACTGGACGAGGTCGGCGATGCGCTCCTCGACGTGCGGCCAGATCGACGGGCGCTCCTGCCCCTCCGCGCCGTCGGCGACCGGGGAGCCGCCCAGCTCGCCCAGGTCCTCCACCGGGACGACGACGGACAGGGCGAACTCCTTGCCCGACTCCGGCTGGACGATCTCCACCTTGCGGCGCGGGGACAGGAAGCGGGCCACCTCGTCCACGGGACGAACCGTCGCGGACAGGCCGATGCGGCGGGCCGGCTTCGCCAGCAGCTCGTCCAGGCGCTCCAGGGACAGCGCGAGGTGCGCGCCGCGCTTGGTGCCCGCGACCGCGTGCACCTCGTCCAGGATCACCGTCTCGACGCCGGTCAGCGCCTCGCGCGTGGCGGACGTGAGCATCAGGAACAGCGACTCCGGGGTCGTGATCAGGATGTCCGGCGGGCGTGTGGACAGGGCGCGGCGCTCGGCTGCCGGGGTGTCGCCCGAGCGGATGCCGACCTTCACCTCGGGCTCGGGCAGGCCCAGGCGCACCGACTCCTGGCGGATGCCGGTGAGCGGGCTGCGGAGGTTGCGCTCGACGTCGACGGCCAGGGCCTTGAGCGGCGAGATGTACAGGACGCGGCAGCGCTTCTTCGGGTCGGCGGGCGGCGGGGTGGACGCGAGGTCGTCCAGGGCGGCGAGGAACGCGGCCAACGTCTTGCCGGAGCCGGTCGGGGCGACGACCAGCACGTCCGAGCCCTCGCGGAGGGCCTGCCACGCACCCGCCTGGGCCGCGGTGGGCGCGGAGAAGGCCCCCGAGAACCAGCCGCGGGTCGCGGGGGAGAAGCCGTCCAGGGCTCGGTGTGCGGAGCTGACCATGCGTCCATCGTGCACCCGGCCACTGACAATGGGCGTGAGCTGGGCGAACGGGTGCGGGAACGGCTGCTCGGGCGCCGGTGGGCCCCGCTGGGCCGTGGTGGCTCCCCAGGACCGGGTGAGCGTGGCCGTCGGGCTGCCTTCGGCCCTGGTCGGCGCCATTGGTCGGGCCCGGACCGGTCGCCATGGTGCCTGCGTCAGGCGGACCGGGCCGCCGCGGTGGCTCCGGCCGGACCGTGGCGTACCCGCATGGCCGAGAATGAGGGCATGGCGGTATCCGGCGAGCAGGCGCGGCACTGGCACTACGCCGACCTGCCCGGCGTCGACCTGCTGCGGGCCCGCTACATCCGCAAGACCTTCGTGCGCCACACCCACGAGCACTTCGTGATCGCCGCCATCGCCGACGGCGTCGAGGTGTTCCACCACGGCGGTGGCGACCAGTACGCCGGGGCCGGGGCGCTCGCACTGGTCAACCCGGACACGCCGCACACCGGCCGGGCCGGGGTGCCCGAGGGCTGGCGGTACGGCGCGGTCTACCCGTCGCCCGACGTGGTGGCCGCGATAGCCGCCGAGGCGACCACACTGCGGGGGACGCCCGGATTCGTGCGGCCGGTGCTGGACGATCCGTACGCGGTGGCGCTGGTGCACCGGGTGCTGCGGGCCACCGACGAGGGCAACGCGCTGGCCGCCGACACCCTGCTGCGGGTCGCCGTGACACAACTGCTGAGGCTGAACGGCGGTCCGCTGCCGCAGCGGGCGGTGCGGACGGCCGGAGCCCGCATCGCGGCACGCGCGCGTGCCGTGCTGGAGGACCGGATGGCCGCGCCGCCCACCCTGGAACAGCTCGCCACGGATCTCGGCACCAGCCCGTTCGCGCTGCTGCGGGCCTTCCGGGACGCCTACGGAATGCCGCCCCACACCTGGCTGACCGACGCCCGGGTCCGTCACGCGCGGCGGCTGCTCGACGCCGGAACGACACCCGCGCAGGCCGCCGTCGCCGTCGGCTTCACCGACCAGCCGCACCTGAACCGGCACTTCACCCGCATCGTCGGAGTCCCCCCGGGCGCCTACCGGCGTGAGCGCAAGAACGTACAAGACACGCGGCGGCGGCTCCTCGTACCGTCCGACGCGTGGCAGAACAAACAGCAGTAGCAGACATATGTGACGAAGGCGGGGACAAGCCGGACAGGGCCGTCGTGCGGGACGCCCTCGGTGTGGGGATCGCGGTCGGACTGTCCGGGTTCGCCTTCGGGGTGACCTCGGCAGGCGGCGGGCTGTCGCTCTGGCAGACCTGCGCGCTCAGCCTGCTCGTGTTCACCGGCGCCTCGCAGTTCGCGCTGGTCGGGGCGCTCGCGGCCGGAGGCAGCCCGTTCACGGCGGCGGCCGGGGCCTTCTTCCTGGGCGTGCGCAACGCCTTCTACGGGCTGCGGCTGTCGCAGCTGCTCGCCCTCCCGCGCGCGGTGCGGCCGTTCGCCGCCCAGTGGGTCATCGACGAGACCACCGCCGTCTCGCTCGCCCAGCCGACCCGGCGCAGCGCCCGGATCGGCTTCGCCGTGACGGGGCTCAGCCTGTACCTGCTGTGGAACCTCACCACCCTGCTCGGCGCGCTGGGCGCCGAGGCCATCGGCGACACGGACGCGTGGGGCCTGGACGCCGCCGGACCCGCTGTCTTCCTGGCGCTGCTCGCGCCGATGCTCCACAGCGGGGTCGAGCGGGCCGTCGCCGGACTCGCTGTCCTGCTGGGGCTCGGCCTGCTGCCGCTGCTGCCCGCGGGGGTGCCCGTCCTGGTGGCCGCGCTCGCCGCCCCGGCCGTCCTGTGGGCGCACGGGCGCCGCCGCGCACACGACGACCTGCCCGAGGCGCCCCACGCCGGGCCCGAAGCCCCCGACCGCGCGTCCGACGGCCACGACGCCCCGTCTGATGACCACGGCGCCCCGTCCAGTGACCACGATGCCCCGTCCGGCGACCGTCACGCCCCGTCCAGTGACCACGACGACCCGTCCGAGGAAGACCGTTGAACATCTGGATCGCGATCGGCCTGACCGCCCTCGGCTGCTACGCCGTCAAGCTCGCCGGCCTGCTGGTGCCCGCGGGCGTCCTGGAACGACCGCTCGTGCGGCGGCTCGCCGCGCTGCTGCCGGTCGCGTTGCTCGCCGCTCTCACCGCCCAGCAGACCTTCGCCGACGGGCAGACGCTGGTGCTGGACGCGCGTGCCGCGGGGGTCGCCGCCGCCGCGGTGGCACTGGTGCTGCGCGCACCGTTCCTGGCCGTCGTCGCGGCGGCCGTGCTCGTGACGGCGGGGGTGCGGGCGCTGGGCGGGTGACAAGGGCCCAGGCGGGGTGGCTGCCGTCAGCCGATGTCGCGGCCGTACGCCCGCAGCGTGCGCAGGGCCTCCGGCGTCACCAGGGGGCGCGCTCCCGCGGGGACCGCCGCCCACGGGCGCCGGCGGATCGGCCGGCCGCGCCCTCCCGGAAGTGGTACGCGAAGAGGTGCCGCTCCAGCACGCGCGCGGTGAGCCAGAGGAAGCGTTCGGCGCGCGCGAGCGGGGAGTGCGCCGGGGGCGTCCGGGGGGGGGAAGCTCCGGTTTCGCCCATGGGTCGACCGTAGGCGGAAAGCGGCACCGGCGAGCGGTCCCGCCGCAGGCCCACACCCGGTGGCGGGATACTGAGGGCATGCGGTTGACGGTCTTCTGGGAGCGGATGGCGGATCACTTCGGTCCGGGCTACGCCGAAATGTTCGCGCGCGACCACGTGATGTCCCAGCTCGGCGGGCGCACGGTGCACGAGGCGCTGGCCGCCGGCTGGGAGGCCAAGGACGTGTGGCGGGTGGTCTGCGCGGTGATGGACGTGCCGCAGGACAAGCGCTGAGCCGCGCAGTCCGCGCCCGGCCGGCGAGGGCACGGGCGGCGCCGGAGCGCGAGGTTTCCGAGGCCGGGGCGGCGGGTTGTCGGCGGCGTGGGCGAGACTTGCACCGTGGCACCCACTGACGAGACCGGGCAGGCGACCCGGCAAGCGCCCCCGTCCGGTCCGACGCCACCCGGCCCGCCGCCTGAGGGCGGTGCCCGCATGCCGCGCTGGCTGCCGCGCGCGATGGTCCTCGCGCTCGCCCTCGTCGCCGTGTTCCAGCTCGGCAGCTGGGCCTTCCACCAGCTCACCGGCCTGCTGATCAACATCCTCATCGCGTTCTTCCTGGCCCTCGCCGTCGAACCCGCGGTCAGCTGGATGGCCTCACGCGGGCTGCGCAGAGGGCTGGCCACGGCTCTGGTCTTCCTCGCCGTGATCGTCGTCGCCGCGGGCTTCGTCACCATGCTCGGCTCCATGCTCGCGGGCCAGCTGATCAAGATGGTCGAGGGCTTCCCCGGCTACATCGACTCCGTCATCCACTGGATCAACACGCACTTCCACACCGAGCTCAGACGCGTGGACGTCCAGGAGGGCCTGCTGCGCTCCGACTGGCTGCGCAACTACGTGCAGAACAGCGCCACCGGCGTCCTCGACGTGTCCGCCCAGGTCCTCGGCGGCCTCTTCCAGCTGCTGACGATCACCCTGTTCTCGTTCTACTTCGCCGCCGACGGCCCCCGGCTGCGCCGCGCCCTGTGCTCCGTGCTGCCGCCCGCGCGGCAGGCCGAGGTGCTGCGCGCGTGGGAGATCGCCGTGAACAAGACCGGCGGCTACCTGTACTCGCGCGGCCTGATGGCCCTCATCTCGGGTATCGGGCACTACGTTCTGCTCGAGTTCCTGGGCGTGCCCTACGCGCCCGTGCTCGCCGTGTGGGTGGGCCTGGTGTCGCAGTTCATCCCCACCATCGGCACCTACCTCGCGGGCGCCCTGCCCATGCTGATCGCCTTCACGGTCGATCCCTGGTACGCGCTCTGGGTGCTGTTGTTCGTCGTGTTCTACCAGCAGTTCGAGAACTACGTGCTCCAGCCCAAGCTGACCGCGAAGACCGTCGACATCCACCCGGCGGTCGCCTTCGGGTCGGTCGTCGCCGGTACGGCCCTCCTCGGCGCGGTCGGCGCCCTGGTCGCCATCCCCGCGGTCGCCACGCTTCAGGCGTTCCTGGGCGCGTACGTGAAGCGGTACACCGTCACGGACGACCCGCGCGTCCACGGCCACCGGCGCGGCTCCGCCGGGCCCCGGGCGCTCACCCGCGTGCGGCGCGCGTGGAGGCGGCGACCGGGGGCGGGGCGACCCGGGGCGGAGAGGCCGACGGAGGGCTCCGGAGACGGGCCCGGGGAAGATCCCGGGAGCGGAACCACCTGACGCCGGCCCTCGCCGAGAGGGCCCGCACGGCCCCTGCTGTCCTGTGCCATCGAACCTTGAGCGAGTGTCATTGAAGTTTGAGTGGTGTAGGTCTCCTTCGCCATGAGGGGATGACGTTCCCTCGCTCTTGGTCGAATGCGCGGAACTGCCGCAGGACGACGGCGCTAGTGATCCAGGTGTCGTGGTTGTCGACGAGGTCACGCCATGCTTGGCCGGGAGTCACGCCCTGGCGATAGAGGGCGGCGATCAAGGAGTAGTGCTCGTCGGAGAGGTGGGTTGTCCGGCCGATGATGATCGAGTTCATGTCGGGGAACGCCGGACTGAGGATCTTCTTGATGAGCCAGTGCGGCAGTCCCCACGCGTCGGCAATCTGATGCAGGCTGCCCTTGTTCCTGAGGGCGTCGTGCTTGATCTGGCCGATGATGTTGGAGCTTCGTCGGCTGGATCTCCTGGCGGCGAGCCGGGCCAGTCGGATGTCGGGCAGGGTGTTGACCGGCAGTAGCGGCGGACCGATGTCCGCGAGGGTGATCTTCAGTGTGGTCGTGGAGCGTGCGCTGAGGGCGGCCAGTTTGTCGATGTCCACGGCCGCGGCAGACCTTGCTGCGAGCGGGCCGTTGAGGATGTTGAGGAGGTGGGTCGGTTTGAGGTGGTTGGCGTGGGCGAGGCGCTGGACGTAGTGAACGGTGCTTTCGCCGAGCCGGGGCCGGACGTTGACGGGTAGGGGCAACAGCGTTTTCGGCAGGGTGCCGGTCACCGGCGAGTGCGGGTGGTGGTGCGTGACTGGGACTGGGTGAGGTGGTCCAGGGGGATCGCAGCGATGGACTTCTCGGTGATGGCCTCGGTGCCAGTGAGGATGGCGTCGATCGCGGCTCCGCGGATCGCGTGAGAGAGCGCGCCGATCATGCCGCCGGTCCGGTCGTGCAGGTAGCGGTCCAGGCAGGAGAGGCTGCCGGGCTGATGGCGATGAAGCAGGAGCGTGTCCTCCAGCGTGCTGATGAGGCCCTTCCACTCCTGGTTGTAGGGGAACGGGGCGGTGGGGATGAGCGTGAACCGGCCGGCGATCTGCTGGCCGCGAGTGCCGGAAAGCAGGTTGGAGTGCTCGATGTCGATGCCGGCATAGATGAACGTGGCCGGGATGCGTTCGGAGAAGTACTTCAGGGTGTCGGCGACCTCTGCGCCCGCCCGGCTGGTGAGCGAGATGTTGTGGAGTTCGTCGACCAATACGAGGCCGGTGCGGGTGTCCGTGCAGACGCCGACGACGGCTTCCACGATGTCGGTGATGTTGGAACTGCGTCGGAACGGAAGGCCGAGGAACCGGGCGAACTCCGCCGCGATCATGCGTGCGGTCGCGGCGGGTGGGACGGTGATGTAGAGGACGGGGATGCGGCCGGTGGCGTGCGGGTTTCTGGACCTGTCCAGGAGTTCGTGTGCCCGCCCCAGTTGGGTTATGGCAATGGTCTTTCCGGTGCCGGCAGGCCCGGAGACGATCAGCCCTCGGCGAGCGCTGATCGCGTGTCTGTTGAGCAGGATCAGGCGACGGCCGCAGGTGACGGTGTGCCGGACCGTGGAGGTCGCGACGACCTGTAGCCGGGCGTGGTGGTCGAGACGTTCCTCGTCGTAGCGCAGCCGTTGCGTCGGCGGCAGCAGCTCGTACTCGTCCTCGCTCAGCAGCACAGGCGGAGGCGGCGGTTCGGCGGTGAAGCCGCGCCATCCCTGCAGTGTCGTGAGCTGGTAACCGGCCTGGTCATCGTCCGTGTTCGCGACGGTGTCGGCTATGTGACCAGGCGGGATCATGTGCGTCTCCATGGGTCTTCGAGCGGGTTGAAAAGGCCCAGCGGAATTACGTCGGCCAGCGCCTCGGTGTCCTCCTCGGCCGTCTGTGGGCTAGCGGCCGGTTCGGTCGGGGCAGCAGGGGCTGGGGAGTTGGGGTGGGCGACGTGGGTGCGAGCGGCAACGCGTTTGTCCCGAGCGGTCCGTTTCGGCTTCTTCGGCTGGGCAGGGCCTGCGTGGGCCTTGTCCAGCAGGGCGGCGACCGCGTCAGCGATCTCTGTCTCGGTGGCCTCGGGCAGGCTCTGGGCGGCGTGGTCCCAGGCCAGTTCACCGAAGGGGACCGGAACGCGGTGCAGGTGTTTCCAGGTGGCTTCGATCCAGCCGTGGCCCGCATGGTGGTCGCGTACCCAGATCCGGGAGATGTCGTAGGGGTCGTGGTGGACCTCCCAGAGTCCCTTCTTCTCCTTGACGCCGGAGGACTGGCGGCGCAGGTGGGCCAGGACGGGACTGTCGTAGGTGCGGCGCTTGATCGTGATGCCGTAGTCGTTGATCGCGCGCCAGAGCGTCGGCAGCAGTTCGACGTAGTCGTCGCCGGTGAGCGCGACCGGGACGTAGCCGCAGGCTTCGACGAGCGCGGCGTACTTCTCGTTCGGCGTGAACGAGCGGCCCGGGGCGGCAGGGTCGCGCAGTCCGTCGTGCGGACGGTTCTGCCACTTGGCGACGATCCACTCGTCCAGCAGTTCCTGCAGTTCCAGCAGTGACCACAACGGCTGTTTGTCCAGGTGCCGGCCGCGGCGATCGGTCGTGTTGCCGGTGAATCCGGGCAGGAACTGTGTGAACAGGGAGCCCACGGAGGCGAGCATCTTCTCGATGTGCCCCTTTTCGAAGGGCGAGCCCTTGTGCGCGGGCTGGAGATCGATCTGGAGGAAGCGGCAGGAGGCGAGGAAGTTCCGCGACATGAACGCCTTCCCGTGATCGCAGACGATCATCTCGGGGACGATCACCGGGCGGGCGGCGGCGCGCTCCAGACGCTCGTCAATGTTCAGCAGCCGCCGGTGCGGCAGCACCGAGCGGGACATCTTCAGGGCATCGACCCAGCCCGGCCGCATCAGCTCAGGGGTGACCGTGCGGGCCAGCAGCACGCTGGCATCCACCGCTTTCGTCGTCGGCCGCAGCACCGCCGCGGTGACCGTCCTGGTCGCGACGTCGATCATGCCGGTCAGCTCGACCTTGCCCACCACGCCGTCGTCCAGGCGGACCAGCACGTCCAGCGGGGTGGAGTCGATCTGCATCACCTCGCCCGGTGCGAACGCGGGCAGTTCACTGAACGGCGCTTTCGCTCCATGGGCTCGTGACCTGCGGGTTGTTGCCGAGCCGGTGGCGTGGGTGCCGGTGGTGAGCTTGTCGAGCAGCCGATAGAGGGTGCGGCGCGACGGCAACAACACCTCTCCATCGTCCTGGCCGGCCTTGAGGATCTGTTCGGTCCGCCAGAGCAGGAAGGTGCCGGTGCGGGTGGAGGCGTCGGTGGCCTCGTCGATCGCCTGGCGCATCGCGGTGACGACCGCGTCGTCGATCGTGCCGTATTTCGGTGTTCTGCGGACCGGCCGGTGATCAGCGAGCCCCAGAACACCGGACGTTTCGTAGCGTCGACGGTAGTTGCCGACCGTACTCGCACTCACCTTGTGCCCAGCCGCGGTCAGCTCTGTCGCCTTCGCGCGTTCCCGGGCGGTCAGCGAACGCGACGGCACGTACTGAGGTTTCGGTTCGGTGGCCGCAGCAGCGTCCGGCGGCAGCCCGTTGAGGACCTCCAAGATGTGGCCTTCCCACCACAGAGCCTTCTCCAGCGTCGCCTGCGGCAGCGTCTCCAGCAGCGACACCGGCGGCAGCGGCATGCGGCCCGAGCTGTCCACCACCTCGAAGTCGTCGTCGGCGAACAGCAAGGCGGGCGGAACGGCCCGCGGTGTGCCGGCCATGTCCGACAGCGTGACCGAGCGGCCCGAGACAGCCAGGACCAGGCGGACCTGCCCGTCGAACCGGACCCGTTCCCCGACCGCCAGGCTGTCCGGCCGAACCAGTCGCCCCATCACAGCTCTCCCGTCGCGTGCACCATCGAATCCGACCCCAGAAGTTGCGAGTTCACGTCCGACTTCAGGACGCCGGACCACAGCAGGTGGAACAGCACCGGCAGCACCAACAACGGATCACCCACCTGCGCTGCCCCCTCTCGCAGCGGTCCCGGCTCTTCGAAGACCTTCAGCAGGCGGTCAGCGACGTTCCGGCGCAGACATCGGCGTCGGCGGTAGCGCGAGAGCCACCGCATGTTCGCCATCAGCACCAGGTCGGGGACACCGGTGTGCAGGAACTCCCAGCCAGCCGCCTGGCAGGCGCGTTCCGTCGCGGCGAACGCCTCGGCCGTCGCATCGTCGACACGATCAGCGGCCCTGACATCGACAACCCGGGCCCGCCCGTCCGCGAGGCGTACGAAGTAGTCAGGGGCGTGACGGCGTCCGCGTTCACCGTCGTGCCAGTGCAGCCAGAACGGCTGCGAAGCGATCCCCACGACGTGTGGATCGGCGTCAAGAAGGATCAGCCGGTCCCGCTCCAGCCACGACTCGTAGCCGATGTGGTCACCGGTCGTCGCGCAGAAGTACCAGCCCGCGAAGCTCTTCCCGCCCTTGGGCCAGTGGAACGGCCTCACCGGCATGACCCGCTCGAAGCGGATGTCCCAGCAGGAGGCCAACGACCGCTGCACCTGTACGCCATCCTCCACAAATCCCAGGTCAAACGCCCCCAGATCCGGATCCGCGTACGCCCCCGCAAGCTCCCCCACTGCCACCCCTGCCGACCAGCACTTCATGCCACTCAAACTTCGATGGCACAAACCTAATGATCATCAAGGTTCGAAGGCAATGATCAAGGTTCGCTGGCACAGGACACCTGCCGACGGCCCCGCGGACACCCGCGTGGCGCGCTTGACACGAAAATCGAACATCCATTCTTATGGAGGCTCCGGCAAGGCTCTGGACGGGCACTTCGCCCCGTTTCCGACGGGGATGCACCCGGGTTATCCACAGGCCGGACGTGCGTCGGGGCGCATTGTCAGTGGCAGGCGTTAGCGTCTTTGACGTGAAGCGATCGACTCAAGCAAATCGGGTGGAACCCATGGCAGGAACCGACCGCGAGAAGGCTCTCGATGCCGCGCTCGCACAGATTGAACGGCAATTCGGCAAGGGCGCGGTCATGCGCATGGGTGACCGTACGAAGGAGCCCATCGAGGTCATCCCGACCGGGTCGACCGCGCTCGACGTGGCCCTCGGCGTCGGCGGCCTGCCGCGCGGCCGCGTCGTGGAGATCTACGGACCGGAGTCCTCCGGCAAGACCACGCTGACGCTGCACGCCGTGGCCAACGCGCAGAAGGCCGGCGGCCAGGTCGCGTTCGTGGACGCGGAGCACGCCCTCGACCCCGAGTACGCGAAGAAGCTCGGCGTCGACATCGACAACCTCATCCTCTCCCAGCCCGACAACGGCGAGCAGGCCCTGGAGATCGTGGACATGCTGGTCCGCTCCGGTGCCCTCGACCTCATCGTCATCGACTCGGTCGCCGCGCTCGTCCCGCGCGCGGAGATCGAGGGCGAGATGGGCGACAGCCACGTCGGCCTGCAGGCCCGTCTGATGAGCCAGGCCCTGCGGAAGATCACCAGCGCGCTCAACCAGTCCAAGACCACCGCCATCTTCATCAACCAGCTCCGCGAGAAGATCGGCGTGATGTTCGGCTCCCCGGAGACCACGACCGGCGGCCGTGCGCTGAAGTTCTACGCCTCGGTGCGCATCGACATCCGCCGCATCGAGACCCTGAAGGACGGCACGGAGGCGGTCGGCAACCGCACCCGCTGCAAGGTCGTCAAGAACAAGGTCGCGCCCCCCTTCAAGCAGGCCGAGTTCGACATCCTCTACGGCCACGGCATCAGCCGTGAGGGCGGCCTGATCGACATGGGCGTGGAGCACGGCTTCGTCCGCAAGGCCGGCGCCTGGTACACGTACGAGGGCGACCAGCTCGGCCAGGGCAAGGAGAACGCGCGCAACTTCCTGAAGGACAACCCCGACCTGGCCAACGAGATCGAAAGGAAGATCAAGGAGAAGCTGGGCGTCGGTGTGCGTCCCGCGGAGCCGGCCGCCGAGCCGGGCGCGGACGCCGTGGCCCCGGCCGTCCCGGCCGACGCCGCCACGGCGGTGCCCGCCCCCGCGGTCAAGGCCACCAAGTCCAAGGCCGCGGCAGCCAAGAGCTGACCGGTGACACGACGAACCGACTGGGCCGAGTACGGGGGCTTTGCCGGGCCGGGCGGCGACGCGCACGGGGGACACGGGGAAGACGCCGCCGGCGGCACGAACGGGGGGCACGACGGCACGGTGCCGTACGGCAGGGGGGAGCCGTACGGTGACGGGCCGGGACGTGAGGACTGGCCGGACGGTGCGGGCGCCTCGGGCGGAAGACGCCGGGGCGGCGCACGGGGTACCCGAGGCGCGGACGGCTCACGGGGGAGCCGCAGGCGGGGCCGCGGGGAGCCGTCCGGTGAGGACGGGGGTGCCTCTTCCTCGTCGAGGGCCGAGAAGGGGACGCCTCCGGGGGACCCGGTGGAGCAGGCACGGGCGATCTGCCTGCGCCTGCTCACCGGGACCCCGCGCACGCGCAGACAGCTCGCGGACGCCCTGCGCAAGCGGGAGATCCCGGACGAGGCCGCGGAGGAGGTGCTGTCGCGGTTCGAGGAGGTCGGGCTGATCAACGACAGCGCGTTCGCCGACGCGTGGGTCGAGTCCCGGCACCACGGCCGGGGCCTGGCCCGCCGGGCGCTCGCCCGGGAGCTGCGCACGAAGGGCGTCGACTCCACGCTGATCGACGCGGCCGTCTCCCAGCTCGACTCCGAGCAGGAGGAGGCGACGGCGCGCGAACTCGTGGACCGCAAGCTGCGCGCCACCCGCGGCCTCGACCGCGACAAGCGCCTGCGCCGCCTCGCGGGCATGCTCGCACGCAAGGGCTACCCCGAGGGCATGGCCCTGAGAGTGGTCCGCCAGGCGCTGGAGGAGGAGGGGGAGGACACGGAGTTCCTGCCGGAGGACGGTTACTGACGGCACGTGGGCCGAGACATGGCCCACCGGCCCTCCTCGCTGCACCACCCGCACCCCTACCCCGTCACCACCGGCAATCCCGCCCCCCGCCACGCCTGGAAGCCGCCCACCAGGTCGGTCGCCCGGTGCAGTCCCAGCCGGTGCAGGGACTCCGCGGCCAGGCTGGAGGCGTACCCCTCGTTGCAGACGACGACGATCCGCAGATCGTGGCCGGTCGCCTCGGGGGCGCGGTGGCTGCCGCGGGGGTCGAGGCGCCACTCCAGCTCGTTGCGCTCGACCACGAGGGCGCCCGGGATCAGCCCGTCCCGCTCGCGCAGGGCCGCGTACCGGATGTCCACGAGCAGCGCGTCCCCGGCACGCGCGGCCTCGTAGGCCTCTCGAGGCCCGACACGCTCATAGCCGCCCCGTACGCGCTCCAGCAACGCGTCGATGCCGAGCGGCGATTGACCTGTACCGCTCGTCACCGGCAGCTCCACTCCCTCACTGTTCACCGTTCCCTCGCCGTTCACCGTCACTGCCAGTCCTCCGGCCGTTCCACCTGTTCCAGCCGCAGGACCTGGCCGGTGCGGCTGTAGCGGCGGATGCGCGGCAGGGGCGGGTAGTAGGCGTGGACGGAGATGGCGTGGCGGTCGGGGGAGTCGTTGAGGACCTCGTGCACGTGGTGGCGGCCGAAGGCGCGGCCCTGCCCGGCCGTCAGCCGCCGCTCGCGGTCAACGCCGTCGGTGAGCTCAAGGGTCTTCCAGCCGTCGGTGGGCAGCCGGGCGGCGAGCGAGTACTCCCGCAGCTCGCCGGACGCGGTGAAGAAGGCGCCGACCGAGTCGGCGTGGTCGTGCCAGCCGGTGCCCGTGCCGGGCGGCCAGCCGATCAGCCAGGCCTCGCTGCCGCTGGGCCCGTCCAGCCGCAGCCACGTTCGGCCCTCGGGGTCGAGCGGAAGGGAGGCGATCAATTCGGCGTCGGCGGCGGTCCGCCGTACGAAATCGAGCAGGTCCGCCTGCGTGGGAGCGGAGCCGGAGGTGGTCGGCGCGGAGGCCGGGGAGACAGACATGGGACCGTCCTGGAGAGGGTTCGCGGAGACGCGCGCGGCCGAGGGACGGCGCTGCGCGCGAGAAGAAAAGGCGAATTCAGCAGGACGGACGACACACGCAGCCCGCGTAGCGGACGAGGTCCATGTGGACCCTCCGCCACAGGCGCGTAGAGGTGTCGGTCACGGTCCGGAGTACACCATGGCCGTCCGGACCGGTCAACCCGCCGTCACCCCGCTGACGCACGGTGACGGCGGGCACGTGCGGGTCAGTGCGAGCCGGCCGGTGCCCCGGCCTCGGCCTGTGCGTCGGCCGCGCCGCCCAGCGCGGCCTCGGCCGCCGCGTACAGGTCGGCGGGGCGCACCCCGCTCAGAGCGGTGACCAGGTGACCGTCGGGACGGACCAGCAGCACCGTGTGGGCGCCCGCGCCCGGGTAGTTCTCGGCGACGAGGAGCTCGGCGGTGTGCGGCAGCGCGCTCACCGCGGCCGCCAGCCGGGGCATGATGCCGGCGGTCGCCCAGTGCTTGCGCTCCCACACGCCCGTGCCCGGCGCGACGAGCACCACGAGCAGCGCGCCGCGCCCGAGCCGGTCCCGCAGCCGTACGAACGTGCCGTCCTCGGCCGTGACCAGGACATCGGTGACCTGCGCTCCGGGTGGCGTGTCGACGGGCACCTCACCTTCCAGGGGCCCGGGTGCGAGAGGCGAGTCGGCATAGGTGCCGGGCGAGCCCAGCACCCCGCGGCCGAGGTGACCGTCCGTGAGCAGCGCGTCGTGGCCGCGGGCCGCGCCGGGCACGTAGGAGCGCAGGCCTCCCGGGCCGCCGCGCAGTACGGGCAGGGCCTGGTCGGCGGCGCGCAGCCGGGCGGCGACGGCGCCGCGCCGCTCCTCCTGGTAGCTGTCGAGGAGGGCCTCGTGGGGGCCGTGGTGCCAGGCCAGGGCCAGTTTCCAGGCGAGGTTGTCGGCGTCCCTGAGGCCCTCGTCGAGGCCGTGCGTGCCGAGCGCGCCGAGCAGGTGCGCCGCGTCCCCGGCGAGGAAGACGCGGCCGGCCCGCCAGCGGCGGGCCAGCCGGTGGTGGACGGTGTGCACCCCCGTGTCGAGCAGCTCGTACGCCGGTGTGGAGCCGCCGGTCCAGCCGGCCAGGGTCTCCCGGACGCGGTTCACCAGCAGCTCGGGCGTGACGAGGTCCTTGCCCGGCGGGAGCAGCCAGTCCAGCCGCCACACCCCGTCGGGCAGCGGGCGGGCGGTGATCTCACCGGCAAACGGGCCGGACGTGCGCCACGGCGGCAGGCGGTGCAGCAGGGCCTCGCCGGGGCGGGGCAGGTCGGCGCGCAGTGCGGCGACGGCGTGCCGTTCCACCGCCGTACGGCCGGGGAAGCGGATGTCCTGGAGCTTGCGGACCGTCGAGCGGGGGCCGTCGCAGCCGACCAGGTAACTGCCGCGCCACCACGTGCCCTTCGGGCCGCGGGTGTGGGCCGTGACGCCCGAGGCCTCCTGCTCCACGCCGTCGACCCGGCTGTCCACGGCGATCCTCACCCATGACTCGCGTACCAGGGCGGCGCGCAGGGCGCCGGTGATCACGTGCTGCGGGAGGTGCAGGGGGGCGGGTTCGGAGTCGTCGAAAAAGACCTCGCGCATCACCTGCTTGCGCCGCATCGACCGCCATCCGGCCCAGTGGGTGCCGGCCTGCGCGAGGGGTACACCGGTCAGCCGTTCCAGCAGGGCGGCGGTGTCCTCGCGCAGGACGACGGTGCGCGCGGGGCGCGGTTCGTCCTTGCCCGGGCCCTCGTCCAGGACGACGCAGGGCACGTCCTGACGCGCCAGTCCCAGGGCGAGCGTGAGCCCGACGGGCCCCGCCCCCACGACGATCACCGGGTCCACGGCGCGGCGCCCCCTGCCCGCAGCGGTGACCTGAGAGACGTAGGTGAACAGGACGGTGGAGCAGGGTGCACGATCACAGAACGTATGCAACCCATTGCCGCTGCTTGCGTCAAGCGACGGAGGCAGTGGCGATCATGCCACTGCCTCCGTGCGGGCCGTACGGGGTGAGGGGGCGTCAGACAGTTCCCCCGGCACCGGTTCCGTGGGTGCCGCCGACCTCGGCCGCGTTCAGCTCCTCGACCTCGTCGGCGCCGACGACCGCGCCCGTGCTCCGCTTGCTCTTGCGCAGCTTGCCCTCCAGCCAGGAGGCGAAGGAGGTGAGGAGGAAGTTGAGGACGATGTAGACGACGGCCACCACGATGAAGCTCGGGATGACGTTGGCGTAGTTGGCGGCCAGGGTGCTGCGGGCGTTCAGCAGCTCGGTGAAGTTGAGCAGCACGCCGCCCAGCGCGGTGTCCTTCACGATGACGACGAGCTGGCTGACGATGGCGGGCAGCATGGCGGTGACGGCCTGCGGCAGCAGGATGCTCTGCATCGTCTGGCCCTTGCGCAGGCCGATGGCGTAGGCCGCCTCGGACTGTCCCTTGGGCAGGGAGAGGATGCCGGCCCGGACGACCTCGGCGAGTACCGAGGCGTTGTAGAGCACCAGGCCGGTGACGACCGCGTACAGGGGCCGGTCCTCGCTGGAGACGCCCGTGTACTCGACGTACACCTCGTTCGCGAACAGCATCAGCAGCAGCACCGGGATGGCCCGGAAGAACTCGACCACGACTCCGGCGGGGCCCCGGACCCAGCGGTGGTCGGAGAGGCGCGCGATGCCGAGCACCGCGCCCAGCGGAAGGGCGATGACCATGGCGAGCGCTGCGGCCTTGAGGGTGTTGCCGAGCCCTGGCAGCAGATACGTCGTCCAGGCCGCGGAGGTCGTGAACGGCTCCCACAGGGCCCAGCTCAGCTGGTTCTCGCTGTCCATGGTCCGCCAGATCCACCACAGGAACAGGGCGAGCAGGACGAAGAAGACGACGGAGAGGAGCACGTTGCGCCGTTTGGCGCGGGGGCCCGGAGTGTCGTAGAGGACGGAACTCATCGCTTCACCGCCAGTCGCTTGCTGAGCCAGCCGAAGAACAGGCCCGTCGGAAGGGTCAGCACCACGAACCCGAGGGCGAAGATCGCGCCGATGGCCAGCACCTGGGCCTCGTTCTCGATCATTTCCTTCATCAGGACCGCGGCCTCGGCGACGCCGATGGCGGCGGCCACGGTGGTGTTCTTGGTCAGTGCGATCAGGACGTTGGCCAGCGGGCCGATGACCGAGCGGAACGCCTGCGGAAGCACGATCAGGCTCAGGGTCTGGCTGAAGCTCAGGCCGATCGCGCGGGCCGCCTCGGCCTGGCCGAGGGGCACGGTGTTGATGCCGGAGCGGATCGCCTCGCACACGAAGGCCGCGGTGTAGAGGGCCAGGCTGAACACGGCGAGCCGGAAGCCCAGGGCGTCGAAGTCGTCCGGCACACCCATCGTCATGCCGAAGATGTCGGCCAGGCCGAGGGAGGAGAAGACGATGATGACCGTCAGCGGGATGTTCCGGACGATGTTGACGTAGGCGGTGCCGAACCCGCGCATCAGCGGGACCGGGCTGACCCGCATGGCGGCCAGCGCCGTGCCCAGGACCAGGGAGCCGATCGCGGAGAGGACGGTGAGCTTCACCGTCATCCAGAACGCCCCTAGGACGTCGTAGCCTTCAAGAAAGTCGAACACGATCTCCCGCGCTTCCGGGTGTGTGGCGTACGTGGAGGGCGTGGAGCGCCGCCGCCCGGGGAGGCGGTGGGCGGCGGCGCACCTGCGGAACCCTGCGTTACCTGCCGGATTCCTGCGTCAGTGGAGGACGCGTCTACTTGACGATCTGGCCGATCTTCGGCGCGGGCTCGTTCTTGTAGTTGGCCGGGCCGAAGTTCTCCTTGACGGCCTTCTCCCAGGAGCCGTCGGAGACCATCTTCTCCAGCGCCTTGTTGATCTTGTCGACGGTCGCGGAGTCGCCCTTCTTGACACCGATGCCGTAGTTCTCGTTGCTGAGCTTGAGCCCGGCGAGCTTGAACTGGCCCTTGTACTTGTCCTGGGCGGCGAAGCCCGCGAGGATCGAGTCGTCCGTGGTCAGCGCGTCCACGGCACCGCTCTGGAGGCCGGCGAGGCACTCCGAGTAGCCGCCGTACTCACGCAGCTGGGCCTTCGGGGCGATCGTGTCCTTGACGTTCTGCGCCGAGGTGGAGCCGGTCACCGAGCACAGCTTCTTGCCGTTGAGGTCGGTGCCCTTGCTGATGTCCGAGTCCGCCTTGACCAGCAGGTCCTGGTGGGCCAGCAGGTACGGGCCGGCGAAGTCGACCTTCTGCTTGCGCTCGTCGGTGATCGAGTACGTGGCCGCGATGAACTTCACGTCGCCGCGGGCCAGCGCGTTCTCACGGTCGGCGCTCTTGGTCTCGACCCACTCGATCTGGTCTTCCTTGTAGCCGAGCTCCTTGGCGACGTACGTGGCGACGTCGACGTCGAAGCCGGAGAAGGAACCGTCGGGCTCCTTCAGGCCCAGACCGGGCTGGTCGTACTTGATGCCGATCTTGATCTTGTCGCCGCCGCCCGAGCCGCTGCCCGAGTCGCTGTCCTTGTCGTCGCCGCCGCACGCGGTGGCGGTCAGGGCGAGCGTGAGCGCCACGGCCGAAGCGGCGGTGATCCTACGGAGTTTCATGGTGAACATCCTTAAGGGTGAGTAACGGATGCGGGCCGTCCGTGACGGTACGGTGCGTGGATCAGTGGTGCAGGATCTTCGACAGGAAATCCTTCGCGCGATCGCTGCGAGGGTTGCTGAAGAATTGGTCGGGCGCAGCCTCCTCGACAATCCGGCCGTCCGCCATGAACACCACGCGGTTGGCAGCCGATCGTGCGAAACCCATCTCGTGGGTGACGACGATCATCGTCATGCCGTCGCGGGCGAGCTGCTGCATGACCTCGAGGACCTCGTTGATCATCTCCGGGTCGAGGGCCGAGGTCGGCTCGTCGAACAGCATCACCTTCGGGTCCATGGCCAGCGCCCGCGCGATGGCGACGCGCTGCTGCTGGCCGCCGGAGAGCTGCGCAGGGTACTTGTCCGCCTGGGTGGCCACCCCGACCCGGTCGAGCAGCTGACGGGCCTGCTCCTCGGCCTTCTTCCGGTCGGCCTTGCGGACCTTGATCTGGCCCAGCATCACGTTCTCAAGCACCGTCTTGTGCGCGAAGAGGTTGAAGGACTGGAAGACCATGCCGACGTCGGCGCGCAGCCGGGCCAGTTCCTTGCCCTCCTGCGGCAGCGGCTTGCCGTCGATCCAGATCGCGCCGGAGTCGATGGTCTCCAGGCGGTTGATGGTGCGGCACAGCGTGGACTTGCCGGACCCGGAGGGCCCGATGACCACGACGACCTCGCCGCGGGCGATTGTCAGATCGATGTCCTGGAGTACGTGCAACGCGCCGAAGTGCTTGTTGACGCTCTTCAGGACGACCAGTTCGCCGGTTGCGGCCACGTCTTCCTTGGCCACCGATACTTCGGTCATCGCTCTCAGGCTCCGTCCTCCTCGGTTTCGGGGGACAGTAGTAACCCTCCACGACCAGCGTCATCACATCTGAGGGGAATCTGAGGATCACGATCCGATAGCAATCGGACACGTGTCGTGGCACTTGTGAGCAGGGCACATATCGGCCCCGTAACGGTAAGGGCCCGCAACCGGAACCCCCTTGACGCCGTCCTCGTCCATCGGCGTGACTTCACACGACGCACGCGCGCGTGGGCACGCGCCGTCCTACACATCAAAATGGTACGGCCGATGAACCGAAAGGGGCCCGGATGAGGCTGCTGCTCGTCGAGGACGACAACCACGTCGCCGCAGCTCTGTCCGCGATCCTGGCCCGGCACGGCTTCGACGTCACGCACGCGCGCAGCGGCGAGGAGGCCCTCCAGGCGCTCGTCCCCGAGGGCGACGGCTTCGGCGTCGTCCTCCTCGACCTCGGCCTGCCCGACCAGGACGGCTACGAGGTGTGCAGCAAGATCCGCAAGCGCACCGCCACGCCCGTCATCATGGTGACCGCGCGCTCCGACGTCCGCTCCCGCATCCACGGCCTGAACCTCGGCGCCGACGACTACGTCGTGAAGCCCTACGACACCGGGGAACTCCTCGCCCGCATCCACGCCGTCAGCCGCCGCACCGCCCACGAGGACACCTCCAGCGGCATCGAGACGGCCGTGCGTCTCGGTCCGGTGCGCATCGAGCTGCCGACCCGGCAGGTCAGCGTGGACGGCACGGTCGTGCAGCTCACCCGCAAGGAGTTCGACCTGCTCGCCCTGCTCGCCCAGCGGCCCGGCGTCGTCTTCCGCCGCGAGCAGATCATCAGCGAGGTGTGGCGGACCAGCTGGGAGGGGACCGGCCGCACCCTGGAGGTGCACGTGGCGTCCCTGCGCGCCAAGCTGCGCATGCCGGCACTCATCGAGACCGTACGCGGCGTGGGCTACCGGCTCGTCGCCCCGGGTTCGTAGCGGGCCGGGGTGCGCACCCGACTCCTGCCGCTGCTGATCGTCCTGATGGCGGCCGTACTGCTGGCCCTCGGCGTCCCGCTCGCCGTCAGCGTCGCCGCGGCCCAGCAGCAGAACGTCGTCGTCGACCGCATCGACGACACCGCGCGCTTCGCGGCCCTCGCCCAGTTCGTCGCCGACGACCCCACCGTCAGGGACGAGCGCCTGGAGACCCTCAGCCGCGAACTGCGCAGCTTCCACCGGGTCTACGGCATCCGGGCCGGCGTCTTCTACCGCGCCGACACGCCCATGGCGCACGCCCCCGGCACATGGTTCCTGCCCCGCTCCGGGGAGGTGCGCGACGCCTTCGAGGAGGCGCTGCTCAGCCGCCGCAGCCACGACCCGGAGCAGGTCTGGCCCTGGGACCGGCACAGCCTCGTCGTCGCCTCGCCCGTCATCCGGGACGGCGACGTCGTCGCGGTCGTCGTCCTCGACTCGCCCACCGGTCCCATGCGCTCGCGCATCCTGCACGGCTGGCTGATCATCGGCGCGGGCGAGATCACCGCGATGCTGCTGGCGGTCGGCGCGGCCCTGCGGCTGACCGGCTGGGTGCTCAGGCCCGTCCGCATCCTCGACGCCACCACCCACGACATCGCCACCGGACGCCTGAAGTCCCGGGTCGCGGCCACCGGAGGGCCGCCGGAACTGCAGCGCCTTGCCCGGTCGTTCAACGAGATGGCGGACAACGTCGAGAACGTGCTGGAGCAGCAGCGTGCCTTCGTCGCCGACGCCTCCCACCAACTGCGCAACCCCCTCTCGGCGCTGCTGCTGCGCATCGAACTGCTCGCGCTGGAACTGCCCGAGGGCAACGAGGAGATCGCCTCGGTGCAGGCCGAGGGCAAGCGCCTGGCGCGCGTCCTGGACGACCTGCTCGACCTCGCGCTCGCCGAGCACTCCAAGGTCGAGCTGAAGATCACCGACATCGGCGCGCTGACCGCCGAGCGCGTCGCCGCCTGGACGCCGACCGCCGAGGCCAAGGGCGTGCGGCTGGTCGGCGACTGCCCGCCCACCACCGCCTGGGCCGACCCGGTCACCCTGTCCAGCGCCCTGGACGCGGTCATCGACAACGCGGTGAAGTTCACGCCGGGCGGCGAGAGCGTGCAGGTCACCGTCTCCTCCGCCGCCGAGAGCTCCATGATCGTCGTCGCCGACCACGGGCCCGGCCTGACCGACGACGAACTGGCCCGCGTCGGCGACCGCTTCTGGCGCAGCGGCCGGCACCAGAACGTCAAGGGCTCCGGCCTCGGGCTGTCCATCTCGCGCGCCCTGCTCGCGGCGGGCGGCGGCACCATCACCTACGACCACCACGAGCCGCACGGCCTGGAGGTGACGGTGACGGTGCCGCGTACGGCGCCGACGCCGCTGTCGTGACGGACGGCCGCTACGGCTTGACCGAGCGGTAGTAACGGCGGGCGCCCTCGTGCAGGGCCAGCGGGTCGGTGTAGATCGCGGTGCGCAGGTCCACGAGCTGTGCGGAGTGCACGTGCCGGCCGATGCCGTCCCTGCTCTGGAGCACGGTCCGGGTCACCCACTCGACGAGCCGGGGGTCCAGGTCCGCGCGCGTGATCAGCACGTTGGACACGGCCATCGTCGGCACGGAGGTGCCGTTCTGGATGACCGGATACGCCGACTCCGGCATGTTCCGCGCGCGGTAGTAACGGGTGGCGCCGCCCTGCCGGTGCAGCTTGGTGACGAGCTCGTCCTCGATCGGCACGAACCGCAGCGCGGACCGCTCGGCCAGCGTGTTCAGGCCGTCCGTCGGCAGCCCGCCCGACCAGAAGAACGCGTCGAGGTCCTTCCCGAGCCGCTCCGGGCCGGTGTCGATGCCGTCCGCCTGGGGCGAGATGTCCTTCTCCGGGTCGATGCCCGCCGCGCGCAGCACGCGGTCGGCGATCAGGCGCACACCCGAGTTGGGCGGTCCTATCGCCACGCGCTTGCCCCGCAGGTCCGCGACCGAGCGGACGTCGGAGCCCGGCACCACCACGAGCTGCACGTAGTCGTCGTACAGCCGGGCCACCCCGCGCAGCGACTCGGCGCCCGGCAGGCCGAGCAGCCGGTACGTCTCCACCGCGTCGGCCGCCGCGATCGCGAAGTCGGCCTGACCGGTCGCCACCCGCTTCACGTTCTGCTGCGAACCGGCGCTGGTCAGCAGCCGCACCTTCAGATCCGGCATGTCCTCGTCCAGCTCGGCCCGCAGCAGCGCGCCGTACTTCTGGTACACCCCGGCGCGCGTGCCGGTGCTCAGTGTCATCGTCCCGCTGGGCGGGGCGTCGCCCAGCGGCAGCAGCCACCACAGCAGCAGCCCGAGCGCGACGGCACCGGCCGCGGCGGCCCGCAGGGCCCGGCGGCCGGCGAGACGGGACACGACGTTGGACATGCGCGCGATCCTGCCAGCCGGGACGCGGTACTGACCAGCGCGGGCGCGGTCCGAGGGCCCGCGCCGCGGCGTTTCCGGCGGGCCGGGAGCGGCTGTCCGGGGTTGTCCACAGGCGGCCGGACCACTTCTGCGGACCGCCTACTCTTGTGTGCATGAGCAGCATCGACCGGAGCCAGTCCGTGGGCGGCACACGCACGTACGAGGTACGCACCTACGGGTGCCAGATGAACGTCCACGACTCCGAGCGCTTGGCCGGTCTGCTGGAGGACGCGGGCTATGTGCGCGCCCCCCAGGGCTCCGACGGCGAGGCCGACGTCGTCGTCTTCAACACCTGCGCGGTGCGGGAGAACGCCGACAACAAGCTGTACGGCAACCTCGGCCACCTCGCCCCGAAGAAGGCGCGCCGCCCCGGCATGCAGATCGCGGTCGGCGGCTGCCTCGCGCAGAAGGACCGCGACACCATCGTCAAGCGGGCCCCCTGGGTGGACGTCGTCTTCGGCACGCACAACATCGGCAAGCTGCCGGTCCTGCTGGAGCGCGCCCGCGTCCAGGAGGAGGCCCAGGTCGAGATCGCCGAGTCCCTGGAGGCGTTCCCCTCCACGCTGCCCACCCGCCGCGAGAGCGCCTACGCGGCGTGGGTCTCCATCTCCGTCGGCTGCAACAACACCTGCACGTTCTGCATCGTCCCGGCGCTGCGCGGCAAGGAGAAGGACCGCCGGCCCGGTGACATCCTCGCCGAGGTCGAGGCCCTGGTCGCCGAGGGAGTCAGCGAGATCACCCTCCTCGGGCAGAACGTGAACGCGTACGGCTCGGACATCGGCGACCGCGAGGCCTTCAGCAAGCTGCTGCGCGCCTGCGGGAGGATCGACGGACTGGAGCGCGTCCGCTTCACCTCCCCGCACCCGCGCGACTTCACGGACGACGTCATCGCCGCCATGGCCGAGACACCGAACGTGATGCCGCAGCTGCACATGCCGCTGCAGTCCGGCTCGGACACGGTCCTGAAGGCGATGCGCCGCTCCTACCGCCAGGAGCGCTACCTCGGGATCATCGAGAAGGTCCGGGCCGCCATCCCGCACGCGGCGATCACCACCGACATCATCGTGGGCTTCCCTGGCGAGACCGAGGAGGACTTCGAGCAGACCCTGCACGTCGTGCGGGAGGCCCGCTTCGCGCAGGCGTTCACCTTCCAGTACTCCAAGCGGCCGGGCACCCCGGCCGCCGAGATGGACGGCCAGATCCCCAAGAAGGTCGTCCAGGAGCGGTACGAGCGGCTGGTCGCCCTCCAGGAGGAGATCTCCTGGGAGGAGAACAAGAAGCAGGTCGGCCGCACCCTGGAGCTGATGGTCGCCGAGGGCGAGGGCCGCAAGGACGACACCACCCACCGCCTGTCCGGCCGCGCCCCCGACAACCGCCTCGTGCACTTCACCAAGCCCGGGCAGGACGTCCGCCCCGGCGACGTGGTCACCGTCGAGATCACCTACGCCGCCCCGCACCACCTGCTCGCCGAGGGCCCCGTCCTCGACGTGCGCCGCACGCGCGCGGGCGACGCCTGGGCGAAGCGGAACGCCGCGGAGCCGGCCAAGCCGCAGGGCGTCCTGCTGGGCCTGCCGAAGGTGGGCGCACCGGCCCCGCTGCCCGTCGCCACGGGCAGCGGCTGCGGCTGCGACTGAGCCGGCGCCGCCCGCGCCGGGCGGATGCGTAGGGGTGCCCGCACCACGCGCGCCGGCACCGCCGGGGCTACGCTGCCGATCATGCTTGTCGCCGCCGCAGTCTGCCCCTGCCCGCCGCTGCTCGTGCCCCAGGTCGCCGCGGGTGCCGCCCCCGAACTGGACGCCGCGCGTGCCGCGTGCGCGGACGCGATCGGGGTGCTCGCCGCCGCCCGGCCCGACCGGCTCGTGGTCGTCGGCTCCACCGGCAGCGCCGGGACCGAGAGCTACCCGGAGGGGACGCCCGGCTCGTTCCGGGGCTTCGGCGTGGATCTCGCCGTACGGCTGGGGCGGGGCGACGGGCCGGACGACGGGCGGGAGTTGCCCGCGTCGCTCGCCGTGGCGGCCTGGCTGCTGGAGCGGTCGTCGGGGTGGCCGGACGTACCCGTCGAGGGCATCGGCGTGGGCGACGCCCTCGGGACCGAGCGGTGCCTGGACACGGGACGGGACGTCGCCGCCGGTGCCGGGCGGGTCGCCGCGCTCGTCATGGGCGACGGCAGCGCGTGCCGCACGCTCAAGGCCCCGGGGTACCTCGACGAGCGGGCGGCGCCCTTCGACGCGCAGATCGCGCGGGCGCTCGGCGCCGCGGACGTCACCGCCCTGGCCGCGCTGGACCCCGTGCTCGCCCGTGAACTCCAGGCCGGGGGCCGGGCGCCCTGGCAGGTTCTGGCCGGCGCGGCCGAAGGTGCGCGACTCGGCGGAGCCCTGCTGTATGAGGACGCGCCGTACGGGGTGGGGTACTTCGTGGCGGCCTGGTCCTAGGCAGGCCTCCGCGGCCCTGGTCCTCGGCCGGCTTCCGCAGGTCTCCGGCCGGCCGCGCAGCCCCGGTTCCCGGCCGGTCAGGAAGTCGGCGGGGGACCGGTCGGCGGGGTCGTGCCACTCGTGCCGCCACCCGGCTCGCCGGGGCCGCCCGTGCCGCCCTGAGGGCCCTCCTTGTGGGCGAGGCGGTTCATGGCCTCCTTGGCCTTGCCGGAACCCGACTGGATCCCCTTGCTGTACTTGCCCTTGGTCCGCTCGTCCACGGCCCTCGCGGCCTTGTCGATGCCGTGCTGGATCTTGTCGCCGTGCTGCTGCGCGAGCCCGGAGACCTTGCCCTTGGCCGGGCCCAGCTTGCCCTTGAGGTTGTCGAGGAGACCCATGGTTCACCTTTCACGGGGGCAGGCGGGGGCAGTCGTGGGCACAAAGCCCACTTCACTGGCAACGCTACCTCTGTCCGGAAGATGCCGCGTCGCCCAACTCGTTCGAAAGTGGGTGCGCGCATTTGCGAGACTGGGGTCGTGAGCAGCTCAGCCCCCGCCCCCCGCGTCATCGCCGTCGTCGGACCGACCGCGGCCGGCAAGTCCGATCTGGGAGTGTTCCTGGCCCAGCGGCTCGGCGGCGAGGTCATCAACGCCGACTCCATGCAGCTCTACCGGGGCATGGACATCGGCACCGCCAAGCTGACGCCGGAGGAGCGCGGCGGCGTACCGCACCACCTGCTGGACATCTGGGACGTGACGGTGACGGCGTCCGTCGCCGAGTACCAGCGGCTCGCGCGGCAGCGGATCGACGCCCTGCTCGCCGAGGGCCGCTGGCCCGTCCTGGTCGGCGGCTCCGGGCTGTACGTCCGCGGCGCCGTCGACAACCTGGAGTTCCCCGGCACCGACCCCGAGGTCCGGGCCCGGCTGGAGGCGGAGCTCGTCCTGCGCGGTTCCGGGGCGCTGCACGCCCGGCTGGCCGCCGCCGACCCCGAGGCGGCGCGCGCGATCCTGCCCAGCAACGGCCGGCGCGTCGTCCGCGCCCTCGAAGTGATCGAGATCACCGGCCGGCCCTTCACCGCCAACCTGCCCGGCCACGACGCCGTCTACGACACCCTCCAGATCGGCGTCGACGTGACCCGCCCCGAGCTGGACGAGCGCATCGCCCGCCGGGTCGACGGGATGTGGGAGGCGGGCCTGGTGGACGAGGTGCGCGCACTGGAGGCGCAGGGGTTGCGCGAGGGGCGTACGGCGTCCCGCGCCCTCGGCTACCAGCAGGTCCTCGCGGCGTTCGCCGGGGAGTGCACCCTGGAGGAGGCGCGGGCCGAGACCGTCCGCGCCACCAAGCGCTTCGCGCGCCGTCAGGATTCCTGGTTCAGGCGCGACCCGCGGGTGCACTGGCTGAGCGGGGCGGCCGCGGACGCCACGGAACTTCCCCGCCTCGCCCTGTCGTTGGTCGAACGACCGGTTACAGCCTGATCACGTCATGGCATCGGGACGCCCAGGCCGTCTTCCCGGCCTCCGGGACCGTGCCATCATCGAGCTTCGATCGACCAAGTGGAGCCGAGTTGGGAGGGCGCGTGGCGATGGAGGCCGGCCCTCGCGACACCGCACAGGACACCGAGCACCTCACCGCTGACCAGGGTGAACGGGACCCGGACGGGGTGCGTCTGAGCCCCGACGGACCCGACGACGCCCCGGGCGGTGTGACCGACGACGGCCCCGCCGCCGACGAGATGTACGCGGGCGGCGAAGAGGTCGAGGTCGAGCTGCGGCCGCAGCGCCGGCTGCGGATCTGGCAGCTCGCGCCCATCGTGGGTCTGGCCGCGGTCGGCTCGCTGATGTTCGCCTTCCCGCTGGCCTTCGACTTCGGCGACAGCGGCGCCGTGATCGCCATGCTGGGCCTGCTGATCTGCTCCTGCGCGGCCGGCTGGGGCATGATGGCCGCCCGCCGCGTCGGCCACACCTGGCCCGGCCTGCCGCAGCGCGGCTCGGGCCGCCGCCCGGACTGGCGGGTCGTCCTCGCGTACGTGGTGGTCGTCGGCGCGGCGGTCGTGCTCGCCGTGTGGCGCGTGGCCCGGCTGCGCTGACACCGCCCGCACCCGGTCGCCCCGGCCGTGCCGGCGGGGCTGTCGCAGCCACCCCGTACGATCGAGGAATGAGCACGCGGATCGCCTTCCTCAAGGGGCACGGCACCGAGAACGACTTCGTGATCGTCCCGGACCCCGAGAACGCCGTCGACCTGCCGCCCGCCGCCGTAGCCGCCCTGTGCGACCGCCGCGCGGGCATCGGCGGTGACGGCCTGCTGCACGTCGTGCGGTCCGCCGCGCACCCGGAGGCCGCGGAGATGGCGGCCGAGGCCGAGTGGTTCATGGACTACCGCAACGGCGACGGCTCGGTCGCCGAGATGTGCGGCAACGGCGTGCGCGTGTTCGCCCGCTACCTCCAGCGCGCCGGTCACGCGACCGAGGGCGACCTCGCGGTGGCCACCCGCGGCGGAGTGAAGAAGGTGCACCTCTCCAAGGAGGGCGACATCACCGTCGGCATGGGCCGGGCGCTGCTGCCGGAGGGCGACGTGACGGTCGGCGTCGGCGGGCGCAGCTGGCCCGCGCGGAACGTGAACATGGGCAACCCGCACGCGGTCGCCTTCGTGGACGACCTCGCCGACGCGGGGGAGCTGTCCGCGCCGCCCCCGTTCAGCCCGGCCTCCGCCTACCCGGACGGGGTGAACGTGGAGTTCGTCGTGGACCGCGGCCCGCGCCACGTCGCGCTGCGCGTGCACGAGCGGGGCGCCGGTGAGACCCGCTCGTGCGGCACGGGCGCGTGCGCGGTCGCCGTGGCCGCCGCCCGCCGCGACGGCGCCGACCCGGCCCGGACCGGTACCCCCGTGACGTACACCGTCGACGTCCCCGGCGGCACCCTGGTCGTCACCGAACACCCCGACGGCGAGATCGAGATGACCGGACCCGCGGTGATCGTCGCCGAGGGCGAGATCGACACCGAGTGGCTGGCGTCGGCCGCCCGGCGCGGAGCCTGATGCGGACCGGCCGACAGGACGCGGGCCGTTCCGGCATTCCGGGCACGCCGTGGCAAACCGCCGTTCCGGTGACCTTCGCTCGAATGGGTGATCCGTTTCACGCTCGGCGAGAGGCGGTCAGCCGCGCGTGGTGGGCTCGGTAGCATCAAGCACCGGCCCGGACGGGGGACCGACGCCGCCCCCTGTGCCGTGTCCGCCCTGGGGCACCCCGTCCGCCGGTCCACGCAGCCGGAGGTGCCCATGAACGCGGAGGCCGCGAATCCCGCGAGCCCAGGCCCGGTGATGCCGACCGCCGTCGGCCCCGTCACGCCCACGCGCAGAAAGGCCCGCCCCCGCATCGACCTGCGCCGCCTCGGCCGGGCCGCCCTGCTCGGCTCCGTCACCCGCGACCGGCTGCCCGACGCCATCAGCCACGTCGTGGAGGCGCACCGTGCCCACCACCCCGACGCCGACCTGGAAATCCTGCGCCGCGCCTATGTGCTGGCCGAGTCCTCGCACCGCGGGCAGATGCGCAAGAGCGGCGAGCCGTACATCACCCACCCCCTCGCGGTCACGCTGATCCTCGCCGAACTCGGCGCCGAGACCACGACGTTGACGGCCTCCCTGCTGCACGACACCGTCGAGGACACGGACGTGACGCTGGATCAGGTGGGGGAGCAGTTCGGCGAGGAGGTCCGCTATCTGGTCGACGGCGTCACCAAGCTGGAGAAGGTCGACTACGGCGCCGCCGCCGAGCCCGAGACCTTCCGCAAGATGCTCGTCGCCACCGGCAACGACGTCCGCGTGATGTCGATCAAACTCGCCGACCGGCTGCACAACATGCGCACCCTCGGCGTGATGCGCCCAGAGAAACAGGCCCGCATCGCCAAGGTCACCCGGGACGTCCTCATCCCGCTCGCCGAACGGCTCGGCGTGCAGGCCCTCAAGACCGAACTGGAGGACCTGGTCTTCGCGATCCTGCACCCCGAGGACTACCGGCGCACCCGGGAGCTGATCGTCAACAACGCCTCCCGCACCGACGATCCCCTCGCCGAGGCCGCCGACGAGGTGCGCCGTGTGCTGCGCGAGGCCGACATCGCCGCCGACGTCCTCATCCGCCCCCGGCACTTCGTGTCCGTGCACCGCGTCGCCCGCAAACGCGGCAGGCTGCGCGGCGCGGACTTCGGCCGGCTGCTGGTGCTGGTGAACGAGGACGCCGACTGCTACGGCGTGCTCGGTGAGCTGCACACCTGCCTGACGCCCGTCGTGTCGGAGTTCAAGGACTTCATCGCCGTGCCGAAGTTCAACCTCTACCAGTCGCTGCACACCGCGGTCGCCCTCCCCCGTTCCCGAACGGACTCGAACGGGGAGACGCCCATGGACGGCCAGGTCGTCGAGGTCCTCATCCGCACCCACCAGATGCACCGGGTCGCCGAGGCGGGCGTCGTCGCGCTCGGCAACCCGTACGCCCCGCCGTCGGAGGAGCAGGACGACAACGGCGAGCGCGCCGACCCCACCCGCCCCGGCTGGCTCTCCCGCCTCCTCGACTGGCAGCGGGGCGCGCCCGACCCCGACACCTTCTGGTCCACGCTGCGCGAGGACCTCGCCCAGGACCGCGAGATCACCGTCTTCCGCCCCGACGGCGGCACGCTCGGCCTGCCCGAGGGCGCCACCTGTGTGGACGCGGCCTACGCGCAGTACGGCGAGGACGCGCACGCGTGCATCGGCGCCCGGGTCAACGGCCGCCTGGCGACCCTGAGCACCGTGCTGCGGGACGGCGACACCGTGCAGCTCCTCATGGGCCAGGACCCGGCGTCCGAGCCCTCCCCGGAGTGGCTGGAGCACGCCCACACGCCCGCCGCGCGGATCGCCATCCAGCGCTGGCTCACCGCCCACCCGACGGCCGGCCGCACGGAGGACGAGCCCCGGGGACGGTCCGGCGCCGCCCGGCCCGTCCCCGAGGGGCCCGCCGCCCGGCCCGCGGCCAGCGCCGTCGTGGACCGGCCCGGCGCGACCGTCCGGCTCGCCGGATGCTGTACGCCCGTACCGCCCGACGAGGTCACCGGCTTCGCCGTGCGCGGGGGAGCCGTGACCGTGCACCGCGTCGAGTGCGCCGCCGTCGCGCGCATGAAGGAGGCGGGGCGCGCGGAGGTCGGGGTGCGTTGGGGCGACACCGCGGACTGCCGGGTCACGCTGGTCGCCGAATCATTCGTCCGGCCCCATCTGCTCGCCGACCTCACCGAGGCCATGGCCGTCGAGGGCGCCGAGATCGTCTCCGCGACCGTCGAACCCCCGAGCCAGCAGCGGGTGCGGCACACCTACACCGTCCAGCTTCCCGACGCGGCGCACCTGCCGACCTTGATGCGCGCCATGCGCAACGTCCCCGGCGTCTACGACGTGGTCCGCGCCCAGCCGCGGGCCGGCGTGCGCTGAGCAGGGGGGCCCGCCGGACGCGCGGCACGCCCACCGGACGCACGGGGCGACCCGTTCGAGTGGGGCGGTCGCGCGCCGTCCACGCCACGCGCGCGTGCGCTGATAGCGGTGGGGCATGCTGCTCACCCCCCGCCACCGGACCCCGCGCCCCCGCCGCCGGCGGACCTCCGCGGCGCTGCTCGCCTCCGCCGTCTGCGTCTGCCTCGTCGCCGCGAGCGCGCCCGCCGAACCGCTGGGCGTCGGCGACCGCCTCTTCCCGCACCTGGGCAACCCCGGCTACGACGTGGCCGCGTACGACCTGGCCCTGACGTATTCCGGCGCCAACGACAAGCCGCTGAAGGCCGTCACCACCATCGACGCCCGGACGACGACCGCGCTCAGCCGCGTGAACCTCGACTTCGCGCACGGAAAGGTGGAGTCCGTCGAGGTCGACGGCGAGCCCGCCGCGTTCACCGGCGCGGGCGAGGACCTGGTCGTCACGCCGCACGACCCGCTGCCGCAGGGCAGCTGGACGCGGATCACCGTGCGGCACACCAGCGACCCCGTGTACGGCACGGGACGCCAGGGCGGCTGGATCCGCACCGGGGACGGCCTCGCCATGGCCAACCAGGCCGACGTCGCCCACCTGGTCTTCCCCTGCAACGACCACCCCTCCGACAAGGCGATGTTCACCTTCCGGATCACCGCGCCCGACGGCTACACCGCCGTCGCCAACGGGCTGCCGGCCGGCGCGGACCGCTCGCGCGGGGCGACCACCTGGACGTACCGGACCCGGCACCCCATGGCCACCGAGCTGGCCCAGGTGTCCATCGGGCGCTCCACGGTGCTGCACCGCAAGGGGCCGCACGGGCTGCCCGTCCGGGACGTGGTGCCCACCCGGCACCGCGCGGCGCTGGAGCCGTGGCTGGAGAAGACCCCCGGCCAGATCTCCTGGATGGAGAGCAAGGTCGGGCGTTATCCCTTCGAGACGTACGGCCTGCTCATGGCGGACGCCTCCACCGGCTTCGCGCTCGAGACGCAGACCCTGTCGCTGTTCGAACGGGAGCTGTTCACCGAGCCCGCCTACCCCGCGTGGTACGTCGAGTCGGTCATGGTGCACGAGCTGGCCCACCAGTGGTTCGGCGACAGCGTCAGCCCGCGCACCTGGTCCGACCTGTGGCTCAACGAGGGCCACGCCACCTGGTACGAAGCCCTGTACGCCGAGGAGAAGGCGGACCGGCCCCTCGCCGAGCGGATGAAGGCCGCCTACCGCTCCTCCGACCGCTGGCGCGCCACCGGGGGACCGCCCGCCGCGCCCCAGGTCCCCGACCCCGCCCGGAAGACCAGCATCTTCCGCCCGAACGTCTACGACGGCGCCGCGCTCGTGCTGTACGCGCTGCGCCAGGAGATCGGCCGCCGCGCCTTCGAACACCTGGAGCGGGTCTGGGTCGCCCTGCACAAGGACGGCACCGCGAGCACCGCCGACTTCGTCCGGCTCGCCTCCCACGTCGCCGGACGCGACCTGAACGGCTTCTTCCAGGGCTGGCTGTACGGCGCAAAGACCCCGCCGATGCCCGGCCACCCCGACTGGAAGAGCGCCGCGCCCACCCGGTGACGCGGCGCGCGCGCCGGGCAACGCCCGGCGGATAACACGGTGACGAGACGGGCCGTGCCGTGCGACCATCGTCAGGACGTCGGCGCGGCCGGTACCGCGCCGCGCCGGTTCCGGGAATCTCCCGGCGTGCCCGCGCGTTGTGACGTGCAGATCCCCATCGACGTAAGGACCCAATGACCTCCTCTTCATCCCCTTCCCAGGACAGCAAGCGCCTCGCGTACGACCATCCCGAAGGTCTTCGGGCCGATGCCCTGATGGAAGAGGACGTCGCCTGGAGCCACGAGATCGACGGAGAGCGGGACGGCGACCAGCTCGACCGCTCCGAGCGCGCGGCTCTGCGCCGCGTGGCGGGCCTCTCCACCGAGCTCGAGGACGTCACCGAAGTCGAGTACCGCCAGCTCCGCCTGGAGCGGGTCGTGCTCGTCGGCGTCTGGACCACGGGAACCGCGCGCGACGCCGAGAACTCCCTCGCGGAGCTCGCCGCCCTCGCGGAGACCGCGGGCGCCCTCGTGCTCGACGGCGTGATCCAGCGGCGCAGCGAGCCCGACGCGGCGACCTACATCGGCTCCGGCAAGGCCGTCGAGCTGCGTGACATCGTGCTCGAGACGGGCGCGGACACCGTCATCTGCGACGGTGAGCTGAGCCCCGGCCAGCTGATCCACCTCGAGGACGTCGTCAAGGTCAAGGTCATCGACCGTACGGCCCTGATCCTGGACATCTTCGCCCAGCACGCCAAGTCCCGCGAGGGCAAGGCGCAGGTCGCGCTCGCGCAGATGCAGTACATGCTGCCGAGGCTGCGCGGCTGGGGTCAGTCGCTGTCCCGGCAGATGGGCGGCGGCAAGGGCGGCGGCCTCGCCACCCGCGGCCCCGGTGAGACCAAGATCGAGACGGACCGGCGCCGGATCCGCGAGAAGATGGCGAAGATGCGCCGGGAGATCGCGGACATGAAGACCGGCCGCGACATCAAGCGTCAGGAGCGCCGCCGCAACAAGGTGCCGTCGGTCGCCATCGCTGGCTACACCAACGCCGGCAAGTCCTCGCTGCTCAACCGCCTCACGGGCGCGGGCGTCCTGGTGGAGAACGCGCTGTTCGCCACCCTCGACCCGACCGTGCGCCGGGCCGAGACGCCGAGCGGGCGGCTCTACACGCTGACCGACACGGTCGGTTTCGTCCGCCATCTGCCGCACCACCTGGTCGAGGCGTTCCGCTCCACGATGGAGGAGGTCGGCGACGCCGATCTGATCCTGCACGTGGTGGACGGTTCGCACCCCGACCCGGAGGAGCAGCTGGCCGCCGTGCGTGAGGTGATCAGGGACGTCGGCGCCACCGGCGTGCCCGAGATCGTCGTGATCAACAAGGCCGACGCGGCCGACCCGCTGACGCTCCAGCGGCTGATGCGGATCGAGAAGCGCTCCCTCGCGGTGTCGGCCCGCACCGGCCGGGGCATCGACGAACTGCTCGCCCTGATCGACAACGAGCTGCCGCGCCCGTCGGTCGAGATCGAGGCCCTCGTGCCGTACACGCACGGCAAGCTGGTCGCGCGCGCCCACGACGAGGGCGAGGTGATCTCCGAGGAGCACACCGCGGAGGGCACCCTGCTCAAGGTGCGGGTGCACGAGGAACTGGCCGCGGACCTCACGCCGTACGTCCCGACGCCGCTGGCCTGACCGGCCGTACAGCCGAGCGGAACGGGAAGGCCCGCCCCTGCCGAGCGCGGGGAGCGGGCCTTTCGCGTGCGGTGGTCACGGCCGCCGCGGCCGGGCGGTCACTGGCCGCCGTAGGTCCTGCTCATGTTCTGGTACAGCGACTCGGCGTCGCGGCCCAGCTGCGGGCCGGCCAGCCAGGTGTTGTCGGCCGGGCCGATCGACGTGTTCGAGACCAGCTTCGTCTCGCCGTCCACCACCCGGAACCAGCCGCCGCCGGACGAGCCGCCGGTCATCGTGCAGCCGATGCGGTACATCGTCGGCAGGCTCGGGCTCAGCGAGAAACGGCCCGGCCGGTCGACACACTTGAACATCTTCAGGCCGTTGTACGGCGCCGCGGCCGGGTAGCCCCAGGCGCCCATCTGCCCGGCCTCGGCGGCCGACGGGGCGGTGAAGTCGACGTCCAGCGCGGCGCCGACCGTCTCCTCCAGGGACTTGGCCCCCTGCTCCGGCTTCACGTGCAGCACGGCGTAGTCGTGGGCGGCACCCGCGCCGCCCGTCTCGGAACCGCCCTCGATCCAGCCGTTCGACGTGGACGCCCAGTCCGCCCACCAGTTGCCGTACGGGGCGATCTCGACGGGGTTCGCGTTGCTCAGGTCCGCCTCGGACTTGCCGAGGTCGTTGTACGCCGGCACGAAGACGATGTTGCGGTACCAGCCGCCGTTGCCGCCCGCGTGCACACAGTGGCCGGCCGTCCACACCAGGTTGGACCTGCCCGGGTGGTTCACGTCCTTGACGACCGTGCCGGAGCAGACCATCGAGCCCTGCGGGCCGTCGAAGAAGACCTTGCCGACGGCCGCCGCGTTCTCGTGGTACGGCGTCTTCTCGGCGGCGGCCCGCACAGGCGCCGGGTCCGGGTCGCTGACGCCCTGGTCGGCGGAGGCGTCCTTGGTGGAGATCGTCTTGTCGGCCTCCTTCGCGGACTTCATCCGCTCCGGCTTCCACAGGCCCTCGATCACCGGGTTGACGAAGTCCTTGGCCTCACTGAGCCACTTGTCCTTGTCCCAGTTCCTCCAGCCGCCGTCCTTCCACTGGTCGGCGTCGATGCCGTGCTCCTTGAGCCGGTCCGCGAGGCCGGCCGGGACCCGGGCCCTGCCGTCGCCGGTGTCGGCGGCCTGCGAGGTGGTGGCGGCGGGCTCGTCGCCCGCGGTGTCCCCGGAGCCGCCGCAGGCGGTCGCGGTGAGCGCCAGGGCCGCGACGGCAGCGGCGGCGGCGAGGACGGAGCGCCGTCCGCGCCCGGTGGCGACGGACGTACGTGTGGAACGCATCGTGAGATGACCCCCGTGGAGCGTGCGTGAGTGCGGTGATGGGTGCGGTGGCGCCGGCTGTGTGGTGGCTGCGGTGGGAGTGCCGGGCGGGCGGCTGCCGGGCGGCGAAGGCGTGACCGCCGGGCGTCCGGCTACTGGCCCGCGAACTTCTCGCTGACCGAGTCGAACACGCCCTTCGCCTCGTCGCCGAGGCGCGGGCCGGCCAGCCAGCCGGCGGTCACCGGGCCGATCGAGGTGTTGGACACCAGCGCCGGCTTGCCGTCCGGGCCGGTGGCGACCCAGCCGCCGCCGGACGAACCGCCCGTCATGGTGCAGCCGATGCGGTACATCGTCGGGTCGGAGGCGTTCAGCGACAGCCGGCCCGGCCGGTCCTGGCACTGGTACATCTTCTGCCCGTCGTACGGCGGCGCGGCCGGGTAGCCGATCGCCGTCAGGCTCTCGATCTCCGGGACGGCCGGGGCCCCGAAGTCCACCGGAAGGGCCGAACCGACCGTCTCCTCCAGTGACTTGCCGCCGCTGCCCTTCTCCGGCGTCACATGGATGACCGCGAAGTCGTACGGGGCGCCGTCCCCGCCGGTCGCACCGCCCTGCTCGATCCACTGGTCCGAGGTCTGCGCCCAGTCGCCCCACCAGACGCCGTAGGGAGCGACCTCCTCCTTGGTGGCGCCCTCCAGTTCCCCGGCGGACCTGCCCGCGTCGTTGTACGACGGCACGAAGGCGATGTTGCGGTACCAGCCGCCCTTCTTGCCGGCGTGCACGCAGTGGCCGGCCGTCCACACCATGTTGGACCTGCCCGGGTTGGCCGGGTCGGCGACGACGGTCGCGGAGCAGACCATCGTGCCCCCGGGGGCGTCGAAGAAGACCTTGCCCGCGGTGGGGGCACTGGCGTGGTACGACGGCTGCACGGGCCGCGCCGGCAGCGGCCTCGGCTCGGGGTCGGTGACGCCCCGGTCGCCGGAGAGGTCACCCTCGTCGACGCTCTTGTCCGGCTCCTCCGCCTCCCGCATGCGGTCCGGGTCCCACAGGTCCTCGATGATGGGGTTGACGTAGTCCTGCGCCTCGCGGAGCCAGTCGTCCCTGTCCCAGTTCCGCCAGGCGCCGTTCTTCCACTTGTCGAGGTCGATCCCGTGTTCCTTGAGGCGGTCCTTCAGATCGTCCGGGATCCTGATCCCGCCGTCGTCGGGGGCGGTGGACGCGGTGGCCGGGCCGCCCGCTTCGGCCCCGCCCGACTCGCAGGCGGTGGCGGTCAGCGCGAGGGCGGAGGCGAGGGCGACCGCGCCGAGGACGGGAGAGGTCCGGCGGCGACCGCCGCTTTTCCGGGGCGGTGCGAAGGACGGCCGTATGGAACGCATGGTGCTGACTCCCCCTGGTGTGGAACGGAACGGCCCACACACTATGCGCCGGCTGTGGGGGACTTCCGACGGAACGGCAACGGTTCGGCTACAGGCCGGGCCCGGCGGCTGCCCCGGCCGCCGTGCAGGTTCCTGAAAGGGCTGGGGGAGGGCGAGTTGCGGGTCGGTAGCGTGCTTGGTACGGCGGTTTTGTGGTCGGGTTCTGCCGTGGAATGACCACACGTGGGGGCAGGATGCACGAGCGCGAGTTCCGGGCATTTGTTGAGATCGCGGAAACCGGGCGCATGGATGTCGCGGCGCGGAAACTGGGTTACTCCCAGCCCGCCGTCACCTATCAGGTGAAGCGTCTGGAAGAATCCCTCGGTTTCAAGCTGTTCACCAGGCATCCCAGTGGTGCACGGCTGACCGCGAACGGGCGGATGATCCTGCCGTCGGTGCGTGCGGTGCTCCTGCTGATCGACAGCATTCGTGAAACGCACGCCCTGCCGTCCGGCGAATGCGACGACCAGGAAATCCCGAAAGCGAAACCACTGCCCGTGGTCGGGCGGTACAGCGCCTGACGACGCCGGTCAGGGAACGAAAAGCGACCTTGCTTGGAGAGTGGACGATGAGCACCAATCCTTTCGAGGACAACGACGCCCAGTACCGCGTGCTGGTCAACGACGAGGGCCAGCACTCGCTGTGGCCGGCGTTCGCCGAGGTCCCGGCGGGCTGGACGGTGGTACACCCCGAGGACAGCCGGCAGGCCTGCCTGGACTACGTCAACGAGCACTGGACCGACATGCGTCCGCTCAGCCTGGTCCGCCAGATGGAAGGCGCCAAGTAGGCCGGTGGTGAGGTCGACGATCGTACAGACGGACGCCGGTGCCGCCGTGCACCGGCCGCGCCCCCGGCCGCACGCCGAGCGGGTGCTGGTGTGCCTGAGCTACTGCGGCGGCGGCACGGCGCCGTTCCGGCAGTGGGCGGACGCCCTGCCGGACGACGTGGAACTGGCGCTGATCTGCTACCCCGGCCGGGAGTCGCGGTTCAACACCCCGTTCGCCCGGGACTGGACCGGACTGCGCGACGACGTGGTGCGGGCCGCCGTCCGGTGCCTCGCCGACCGTCCCTACGTCCTGTTCGGGCACAGCATGGGGTCGTGGGTGGCGTTCGAGACCGCGGCGGAGCTCGAACGCCTCGGTCTCGCCGTGCCGTCGGCGCTGGTCGTGTCGGGCGGTGTGGCGCCGGGCAGGCGCCAGGAGGTGCGCGCCACCGTGCCGCGGTCCGACGACAGCGAGGAAGCCCTCGTGCGGTGGATGCGTGACCTCGGGCAGATGTCCGCGGTGATCGCCAACGAACCGGAGCTGGTCAGGATCGCCGTGGATCTGCTGCGGGCCGACCTCGCGGTCTCGGAGTCCTACCGGTTCGCCGAGGGCTCGCGGGTGTCGATGCCGCTGCGGGTGCTGTACGGCACCGAGGACGCGGCGCCGTTCGCCGATGTCGAGCGGCACTGGCGGCCCCTGACGGACGGCCCGTTCCAGGCGGTCGAACTGCCAGGCGGGCACTTCTACACCCCAGAGGTGTGGTCCCGGCTGCCGCAGTGGTGCACCCTGCCCGTCCCCGGCGCAGGCGGCTGAGGCCGCTCGCGCGTCACACGGCACCGCCGTGCGGTTCCCTCCGCGTCCCGGGGAGGCAACCGCACGGCGGTGCCGTGCTGTCGGGGCGCGCCCGCCGTGGGCGTGGGGCGGGTCAGTCCCGGCCGCGCAGCGCGCGCCTGCGGTCGTGCAGGACCAGCAGGAGCGTGAGGCCCATCAGCACGCCGAGGACCGCGCTGACGTCCCGGGCCAGCGCCCCCGCGATGGGGAGTTCCGGGGAGGGCTGCTGCATGTCGGTGAGGGTGAGCAGGTTGTAGACGCTGTACGAGAACAGCATCCCGGACGCCACCCAGGCCGCGGCCATCGGCGGCAGGAAGGTGCGCGCGCCGCGCTGCGAGGTGAGGACCAGGATGCCCCAGGCCCCGGCGAGCGCCCAGACGGCCGTGCTCACCGACAGCATGTGCCACCACAGGTCGCGGCGGTCCAGTTCGCCGGAGTCCAGGCCGAGGGTGCCGCCCGCGGCCCAGAAGATCTTGACGCCGGCGAGCAGGACGCAGCCGGCCGCGGCCATCCTGGCCAGCGTCGTCTGCAACTGCCGGGTGCTGCCCACCGGTTCCGCGCACGCGAGCGGACCACCCAGCGCCTCCGGCCAGCGCGCCTTGGCGTACCCGGCCAGGGCGACCGGCAGTCCGACGCCGACTCCGACCAGGGAGATCATCACGAGGATCTGCTCGTAGATCCAGAAGTCCGGGGAGCCGGCCTCCTGGTCGCGGTTCATGGCGGCCGGGCCGAGCACCGGCGCCAGCAGCAGCATCGGCACGAGCAGTCCGGTGCCCACCCACACGGGCAGCGCGACCAGCCAGGCGGGCAGGCGTTCTCCCCAGGGCCTGGAGAACGCCATGGCCAGCACGATGCCGACCGCGGCGAGGAACGCGGTCGCCGCGTTGATCGCCCGCCAGTCCGCGCCGCCCATTTCCTCGGTCGGAATGAAGAAACCGAAAGTCCAGACGATTTTGATGAGCAGGTACGGAGTCACCGCTATAGCGGCACCGAGCCCGCCGATTCTGCGGAATCTGGTCAATCGGTCGATCGGCTGTTCTGCCCTGACTGTCATGCCGGGAACGATATCGGGGCGTTGCTTGACGGGTCAAAGCGCTCCGGGTATCGCTGTGATATCCGCACTCAGATGAATTCTGGGCCAACGGGATCAGCCAGGCCTATTGCGGTGAGATGCCCGGTTTCCGATGCGGATATCACCAGTGCGGGTCCGCCGGCGCGGGCCGTACCGATCAGGTCCAGCAGTCCCGAGACCGCGCAGTGCCGCGACTCCCGGACGTCGCCGGCCGCGTCGCGCACCGCGACCCCGGTGCCGGCGAGCGCCTTGGCGACGGCGTCGCCGACCGCGAGCGCGAGCGGCGCGGCGGCGGCCGGTGCGCCGACCACGAGCCGTACGGGGTCCGCCGTGCGGGCCAGTGCGGCGATCCGGGCCGCGCTCGCGGTGAGCGCGGCGGGGCCGGGGGCACCGTCGGGACCCGGCGGGAGGAACCGCGAGAGGCCCCCGGTGACCGCGGCGAGCGGGCGCGGGCCGTCGGCCGCGGCGCTCGCCGCCGACAGCACGACGGCCGCGGCGGCGTCGTACTCGCCGCCGGCGCCGCGGTCCAGCGGGGCCTGGTCGGTCGCCGCGGCCACCACCCGGTCGGCGCGGCCCGTGCGCAGCGCGGTGAGAGCGAACTGCACGGCCTCCAGACCGGCCGTCACCGGGTTGGTGAGCGTGACCGAGAAGGCGCGGGCCCCGGCGCTGATGGCGAGCTGGCTGCCGGGCGTGTTCATGGAGAAGCCCGGCACCTCGGCGGGGCTGATGCCGTGGACGCCCTCGGTGGTCAGCACGGTGTCCATCCGCCGGTGCACCCGGGTGATCGCGTACTGGGTGCCGGTGACCACGCCGAACCGGTCGGCGTCGGGCCCGGACAGCGGCGGGTCGTCGTGCCGTCTGCCGAGCGCCTGGTTGCCGGCCGCCAGCAGGTACCGGGTGGCGGGGCTGAGGTACTTCCAGCCGCGCCGGCCGAGATGGGCGGCCGGGTCGAACCAGTGCGGGGCGTCGGCGGCGGTGGGCGCGGGTTTCTCGGTGACGGCGGCGGCCGACGTGATCAGCACGGTCATGCGGCGGCCCGCCAGGCGAGCACGGCGTTGTTGCCGCCGAAGCCGGTGCCGCTGACCAGCACCGACGGCCGGGCCAGCGGGGCGGGCCGGTGCAGCGGGACCGTCAGCGGGCAGTCGGGGTCGAGGGTGGCGACATGGGCGTTGGGAGGGACCAGGCGGTGGCGCAGGACGAGCGCCGCGATCACGCAGCCGAACACCCCGGCCGCGCCGGCCGTGTGGCCCGTGACCGCCTTCGGCGCGTAGCCGAGCACCGCGCGGCCGTCCCCGCAGGCGGCGGACACGGCCGCGCTGATCGCGGTGGCCTCCACGGCGTCGTTGCCCGCCACCCCGGCGCGGTGCAGGACGGCCGCGCCCGGGGCCTCGGTGGCGCCCGCGAGGGCGAGGGCCGCCGAGCGGCGCAACTGCTCGCCGGACGGCTCGGGGGCCATCGGGTGATGGGCGTCGCAGGTCCAGCCGTGCCCGGCGAGTTCGGCCAGGGCGGGCCTGCCGCGCCGCCGCGCGGAACCGGCGGACTCCAGCACCAGGGCGGCGGCTCCCTCGCCGGTGACCATGCCCGCGCGGCCGGTGTCGAAGGGCCGGCAGCACTCGTCGTCCAGCAGCCCGAACCGCTGGAGCGTGCCGACCGCGACGCGCGAGAAGGCGTCCCCGCCGCACGCGACCACGATGTCGGCCTGGCCCGTCTCGATCAGTTCGGCGCCCCAGCCGACGGCGTACGCGCCCGCGGAGCAGGCGGTGGACAGGGTCTGGCCGGGTCCGCCGGTCCCGAACCGGGCGGCGACCGAGGCGGCGACGCGGTGGGTGGCGAGCCGCGGGCCCGCCGCCCGGGGGCGCTCGGCCAGGTCGATGTCGCCCAGCGAGGTCCCCACGGTCAGCCCGGCGTCGAACAGGTCCTCGCGTGACAGCCCGGCCTCGGCCACGGCCTGCCCGACCGCCTCGGTCACCAGGGCGCTGGTCCGCCCCCGCGGTGCGGCGTCCGGGTCCGCCGGGCAGGTGTCGCCGGACACCGCGTACAGATGCGGCCGGGTCGGCAGGCCGCACATCTCCGGCGCGGGATCCGGGCGCCGACTCGCGCGCAGCAGCCCCTCCCACAAGGCGCCGGTTCCGCTGCCGAAGCAGCTCACCGCGCCCAGCCCCGTGACCACCACCGTCACCTGTGCACCTCGCTGTTCGCTCTTTACCGACGCGCGGCACAATGGCCGACGGCTTTCAGGATGCATTCACGAAAGAACGGGCCCGGCGGGGCTTGCAAGTACCTGCAGCAATCAGCCGGGCGCCTCGTCACGTTCGGGGCGCTGACCTAGCATCGCCGAAGCTCACGAGTTTCATGTGGGCGCATGATTCCACAACTTTTGTGCGCCTCCCGGAGAAGTGGACAACACGCGTCTCCCGGGGAATCAAGCACATCACGCGCATTGGCCCGAGGAAAGGGAATTCCGGTGAGTGCCGAAACCACGCTGGACGTGTCGGAACTTCGGGAGCTGGTGGCGGACACGCTGGATGTCGAGCTGTCGGCGCTGACCGACGACGTCCTCCTCATCGAGGAACTCGGCGTCGACTCGGTCGTGGCCCTGGAGCTCGCGGTCACGCTCGAGCAGCGCTTCGGGATCAGGATCCCCGAGGAGGAGCTGGGCACGGTCCGCAGGTTCCCCGACGTCCTCGACCTGCTGAGCCGGAAGCTGGGCGGTTGATGACCGCGCCGGAGACCCGCCACGCCGCCTCCCGCATCTCGTACCTCATGATCGAGAGCAAGGGGAACTGGGCAGGCCCCAACGCGGGCGCCTTCCTCCTGGACGCCGCGGTGCTCGCCGAAGCCGGCCACCGCGTGCGGGTCTTCCTCGTGGAGGACGGCGTACTCACCGCCGTGGGCACCGCGTCCCCCGAGATCGAGCGGCTGGCCGCGGCCGGCGCCGAGATCCTCGTCGACGACTTCTCGGCGGCGCAGCGCGCGCTGTCCGCCACCACGCTGTCCCCGCACGCCGAGGTCGTCGGCATGGACGTCGTCGCCGCGGCGCTCGCCGAGGACGACTGCCGGGGGGTGTGGCACTGATGGCCGCCATGGAACGCCGGATGTGGGACCTGCTGCTGATCCTGACGGCCGCCCCGCACTCCAGCGACGTGGTCACCTCCGCGCTGCGCCTGTCCCAGGCGATGCTCGACCGGGGCGGCTCCGTCCGCGTCTGGGCGTGCGGCTACGCGACGATGATGACCCAGGACACCTTCGGGGACACCAAGCTGCCCAACACGCGCGACCCGCAGGGCCACTACCCGTCCCCGTCCGCCGTCGTCCAGCGGATGATCGCCGACGGCGGGGGCCGCTTCGCCTGGATCGGCTGCACAGCCTGCACCGAAGAGCGCGGCGCCGTCCACCACGTCCCGCAGGTGCGGCACCGCTCCCCGCTGCGGCTCGCGGCGACCGTCGCCGGTGCCCGGCAGACCCTTTACCTCGGAGGGGCCTGATGACCACCACCGCCCGCACCCGGCAGGGCCCGCCCGTGCTGTGCGTCCTGGACCGCGCCTACCGGGGCGCGGTCGAGGCGCAGTTCTTCCACGCCCTGTACGGACTGCTCGACCTGCACGACCAGTTCGAACGGGTGGACGTCGCGCTGCGCGGCGCGGCCGTCACGATGGCCGTCGAGGAGGACGTCTACCGGCCGTCGGTGCGGCTGGGCACCATGGTGCTCGACACGCTGCCGGACTACCGCGGCTCGGTGCGCGACCTGATCGCCGAGGACTTCACCGTCTACGTCGACCGGGGCGCCGTGACGGCACTGGGCTTCACCCCGGAGCAGCTCCTGCCGGGAACGGTCTGCCTCGACCCGGCCGAACTGGCCCTGCGCTGGCCCGAGTACGACCAGGTGTGGTTCGTATGACCGGCGGCACCTTGATGGCGTCGGGCGGGCCGTCCGTGGCGGCCGGTCCGCGCACCTTCGCGGCGCCGCTGCGCGCGGTGGACCGGATCGAGGTGCACGGCGAGGGGCCCGGCCGGCGCTTCGCGCTGTTCAAGACCGTCAACCCCGAGGACCCGTACATGGCGGGGCACTTCCCGGGGCTGACGCTGCTGCCCGCCGTGTTCGTCCTGGAGGGACTGCGCCAGGCGGTCACCACCCTGGCCGGCGCGGACGAGCCGCTGAACCTGCTGGAGGTCCGCTCCGGGCGCTGGCTGGCGCCGATGCAGGGCGGCGACGAGATCCGCCTGGACGTCACCGCGGCCCCCGACGGCCCGGGACGCTGGAAGGTGACCGCCGACGGCACCCGCCAGGACGGCACACCCGTCGCCGCGGTGAAGGTGACGCTCGGCGACCGGGACGCGGTCCTCGCCGCCGCACCGCCCGCCGGTGAAGCGCCCCCGGCGCCCGCCGCGGGGCCCGGGCCCGACTACACCGGCATCCTGGACCTGCTGCCGGTGCGTCACCCGATGCTCATGGTGGACCGGGTGGAGGGCCTCGACCCCGGCCGGCGGATCACCGTCGCCAAGGCGGTCTCCGGCTCCGAGCCCTGCTACCAGGGCATGCCCGACGGGCTGCCGCTGTCGCGCTACATGTACCCCAGGTCCCTGATGCTGGAGTCCTTCGGCCAGGCCTCGGTGCTGCTGTGGCTGTCCACCGGCACCGCCGAGGGCGTGCCCGTGGCCGCCGCGTTCCGCGACTGCCGCTTCTTCGGCGAGGTGCGCCCCGGCGCCGTCCTGCGCCACGAGTCGCACATCGACCGGCTGATGGCCGACAACGTCTTCGTGTCGGGGCGCACCTGGGACGGCGACCGGTGCGTGATGACCGTCGGCGCCCTCATCGGTTCGAGCCGGCCGCGCGCCCGGGTCGACCGCACGGCGACCGCCGGAATCTGACCCGGGCGAAGCCCCGGCCCCCGCCCACCTCCCGGCGGGGGCCGGACCTGTGTCCGGTGGGAGGCGGGCGGGGGCCGTCACGCGCGGGTCAGGACGTCACGTACGCGCCGATGATCTCGTTGACCGCCTCGGCGACCCGGGCGTCGCGCAGCATCTCGGCGTGGTCGACGTCGACGCCGACGTTCCGCCCGGCCAGCGCCGCGCCCCCGGAGGGCGTCCGGGAACTCACCGCGGTGCCGGTGCGCCAGGTGGCGGCCGGGTCGATCTGCCGGGCGGCGTCCAGGTAGGAGACGTACGACCGGAAGACCGCGGCGAACTCGTCCAGCAGCTCGGTGTCCAGCTCCTCCCGGGCGAAGGCGGCGCCCGCCCGCTCCTTGAAGATCCGCACGAGGGCGTCGCCGTACCCGCCGAAGTCGGCGGCGTCCGCGCGGGCCGCGTCGGCCTCCTGCTGGGCGGCGGTCACCTCGTCGGGCGACAGCACCGAGGCGAACTGGTTCATCATGGCGGCGAAGTCGCGGTACAGACCGGCCGGGGCGGGCACCTCCGGCTCGAACAGCACCAGGCGGGGCGCCTCGCCCTGCCGGGCGGCGATCCGCGCGGCCAGCTCACCGGCGAACACGCTGCCCGCGCAGTAGCCGAGCACGGCCCGCACCGTACGGCCGCTGCCCGCGGCCTCGCCGTCCCACAGCGCGAGGTAGTCCTCGGCGGGCCGGCCGGTGGCGCCGGGCGGCTGCCGGGTCTCCCACACGGCGAACGCCGGGTCCAGACGCGGCACGAGGTCGGAGAAGCCCGAGTCGGACCGCCCCGTGGTGGCGAAGTCGACGGCGAGCACCAGGTCGCCGTCCTGGCCGCCGGGGTTGAGTACTTTCCATCCGCTGAGCTGGGTCATGGGGGCTGTCCACTCCGGTCGGTGCGGGGACGGGGGTCGGTGCCCGCACGCGGCGGGACGAGGCGCGCGGGCGGTCAACGGCCGCGGGTCCGGCACCCTCGGGGGGGGTGCCGGACCCGCGGCCCGGGGGACGGGGCCGGGGCTCAGCCGCCGGACATCCGGATGGCCTTGGACGGGCAGAGGTGCTCGACGACCTTGCGGGCGTCGTCGGCGGCCGGCCCGGACGGCGACTCGGTCAGCAGGACCACCAGGCCGTCGTCCTCCTGGTCGAAGACCGACGGGGCGTGCAGCGTGCACAGCCCGGCCCCGATGCAGCGGTCGCGCTCGGCGATCAGCTTCATGCCGCTCACCAGCCGATCGTCAGCTTGTGCACCGGCGGCAGACCGTCGATCAGCTCGATCGGCTCGTCGCTCTCGACCAGGTGCAGGTCCGGGAAGCGCTCGACCAGGCTGGTCAGGCACAGCTCCAACATCGCGCGGGCGACGTGCTGGCCGAGGCACTGGTGGACGCCGAAGCCGAACGCCAGGTGGTCGCGGGAGTCGCGGTGGATGTCGAAGACGTCCGGGTTCTCGTACTTGGACGGGTCGCGGTCGCCCAGGCCCTTGAGGACCAGGATGCCCTCGCCCGCCTTGATGGTGACGCCGTCGATCTCGACGTCCTCCAGGGCGACACGGGCGATGATCTCGTCCACGAGGCTGTAGTAACGCAGCACCTCGTCCACGGTCCTCGGCATCAGCCCCGGCAGGTCGGCGCGCAGCTCGGCGAGCTGCTCGGGGTTCTCCACCAGCGCCTGGATGCCGAGCGCGATGCGGTTCACGATGAACTCGTAGCCCGCGAGCAGCAGCATCTTCGTCATCAGCGTCAGACCGTGGTGGTCGAACTCGTCCGTCTTGCTCGCCCGGCCGATGAAGTTGCCGAGCATGTCGTCGGTGGGGTTCTGCTGCTTCTCCGTGACCAGGGCCGCGAAGTACTTCATCAGCTCTTCGTTGGCGGCGAGCTTCTGGTCCATCGTGTACGAGTGGCGGGTGCCGACCATGATGGCCGCGTTCCGGGTGAAGATGTCCCGGTCGCCCTCGGGGATGCCGGCCAGCTCGCAGATGACCTGGGCGGGGAAGGGCAGCGCCAGCGCCTGGACCAGGTCGGCGGGGCCGCCCTCGGCCTCCATCCTGTCCAGGTAGTGGTCGATCAGCTCCTGCATGCGCGGCTTGAGCTTCTCGGTGGCCTTGATGGTGAAGTCCGGCAGCGCCATCTGACGGACCCGGGTGTGCCGCGGCGGGTCCATGGTCACCAGCAGGTTCTTCGCGTCGCGGGCGATCATGTCGAGCAGTTCCTGCGGCGCCGGGAACCGGATGGGGAACGTCGGGTGCGGCTCGACGCTGAAGCGGTTGTCGGCCAGCAGACGCTGGATCTGGTCGTGCCGCGCGACGAGCCACGCCTTGCTTCCGGACGGCATGGTCACCTGCGTCAGCGGGCGGCCCTCCGGCAGCTGGTCGTACTCGGGCAGCAGCGGGTTGGGCCAGCCGCGCGGGGCGACGGGGCACGTCGCCACCTTGTCCACAGCGTCCGTCATGACGTTACCCCTTTATCTGTACGGGTCATTTCCTGCGGGGCCGATCCTAGGGACGGGCCCGCAATGCACGGAGCCGCTTGCCGCTAGCTGCAGACGAGCCGATTCGAAGAACCTGAATTCCCTTGGGTACGGGCCGTTTCCGGAAAATGCACCGGCCCGCGACAACGTTTATCCGGTCGTGTATCCGTTGAGCCAGTACATCGCACACCCGTCGCTGAACCCCAGTTGAGCGCACGCCGCTGCGCCGGCCTTTCATGCCCTGACCGAACACCGGATCGGCCTGGCCCGAAGAAAACAGAGGACAGATGTCTGACTCGTCAGCCACGGTTCTGCCACTGACCGCCGGCCAGGCCGGAATCTGGTACGCACAGAGCCTGAGCGGCCCCAACGCGACCTTCCACGCCGCCCTGTACCTGGACATCGCGGGAGCGGTCGACCAGCGGCTGTTCGTGTCCGCCATGCGCCAGGTCGTCACCGAGACCGAGGCGCTGCGCGCCCGGTTCACCGACGACGGCACCGGCCCCGTCCAGATCGTCGAGCCGGTCGGGGACTGGTCCCGGCAGCCTCTGCACGTCCTGGACTTCTCCGCCGCCGGCGATCCGCGGCAGGAGGCCGAGGCCTGGATGTGGGCCGACGCCGACACCCCGGTCGACGTGTGCGAGGGCCCGCTGTACCGGTTCGCCCTCATCAAGGTCGCCGACGACCGCACCCTGTTCTACTACCGCTACCACCACGTGGTGATGGACGCCTTCGGCGCCAACCTCGTCGCCGCCCGCCTCGCCGAGATCTACACCCGGCTCGTCGCGGGCGAGGACACCACCGGCGAGCCGCTGCCGCCGCTGCGTGACCTGATCGACGACGAGGAGGCCTACCGGCAGTCCGCCGCCTTCGAGGCCGACCGGTCCTTCTGGACCGGGGAGTTCGCCGACACCCCGGCCGTCGCCAGCCTCGGCGACCGGCCGACGGCACTGCCGCACCGTCTGGTGCGCGGCAGCCTGCACGTGCCGCCCGGCACCGGGGACGCGATGCGCGACGCGGCCCGCTCCGTCGGCGTCGGCTGGCCCGCCACCGTGCTGGCCGCGCTCGCCGCCTACACCAGCCGGGTCACCGGCAGCAGCGACGTGGTGATCGCGCTGTCCGTCGCCGCCCGCTCGACCGCCGCGGGCCGCACCGTGCCCGGCATGGTCTCCAACGTGATCGGCGTCCGCCTGAACGTCCGCCCGGACATGACCGCGGGCGACCTCGTCCGCCACGCGCACCGCCGCATGCGCGAGGCGTCCAGGCACAAGCGCTACCGCTACGAGGACCTGCGCCGCGACCTGAAGCTGCTGGGCTCCGACGGCCGGCTCCTCGGACCGCGCGTCAACCTGCACGTCGTCTCCGCACCGGTCGCCTTCGCCGGACTGCCCGCCACCCTGAACCCGCTGACGGCCGGTCACGACGACGACTTCTCCCTGATCGTGGTCGCCGAGCAGGACGGCGGCTTCCGCCTCGACCTGTCGGCCAACCCCGACGTCTACGGCTCCGGCGCCGCCGAGATGCACCACGGCCTGGTCACCCGGCTGCTCGGCGAACTCGCCGCCCACCCCGACCGCCCGATCGGCACCCTCGACATGGTCGACGCCGAGACCTGGACCCGGCTCGTGGACGAATGGGGCGGCGTCGCCGCGGCCCGGACCGGCGAACGCTCCACCATCACCGACCGGTTCGCCGCCGCGGCCGGCGCCCACCCGGACCGCACCGCCGTGATCTCCTCCGGCCCCGGCGCCCGCCGCACCCTGACCTACCGGGAACTCGACGCCCGGTCGAACCGGCTGGCCCGGCTGCTCATCGCCCGCGGCGTACGGCGCGGCGACCTCGTCGCCCTGGCCATGCCCCGCTCGGTGACCCTGCCCGTCGCCGTCCTCGCCACCCTGAAGGCCGGCGCCGCCTACCTGCCGATCGATCCGGACTCGCCCGCGGACCGGGCCGCCTACATCCTCGGTGACGCCGCCCCCGCCGCGATGGTCACCGCGCACCACGACGCCCTGGCCCGCCCGGCCACCGGCCTGCCCACCGTCGCCCTGGACGACCCGGAGACCGCGGCCGACCTCGCCGCGCTGCCCGACACCGCGATCCGCGACGACGAGCGCGGCGGCCCGCTCCTGCCCGACCAGGCCGCCTACGTCATCTACACCTCCGGCTCGACCGGCCGCCCCAAGGGCGTCGTCGTCGCCCACCAGAACGTGATCCGGCTGCTGGACCGCACCCGCGCGTGGAGCGGCTTCGGACCGGACGACGTGTGGGCGCTGTTCCACTCGTACGCCTTCGACTTCTCCGTGTGGGAGATCTGGGGCGCGCTGCTCAACGGCGCCGGGCTCGTCGTCGTCCCCTACGACGTCAGCCGCTCCCCGCACGAGTTCCTGCAGTGCCTCGCCCGCGAACGCGTCACCGTCCTCAACCAGACACCCTCCGCCTTCTACCAGCTGATCCAGGCCGACCGGGACGACCCCGAGACCGGCGACCGGCTCGCCCTGCGGTTCGTCATCTTCGGCGGCGAGGCACTGGAGTTCGGCCGGCTGGCCCAGTGGTACGAGCGGCACGCCGAGGACGCGCCGCGCCTGGTCAACATGTACGGCATCACCGAGACGACGGTGCACACCACCGAGCGGATGCTGACCGCCGCCGACGCGAGCGCCGGCCTGGGCAGCATGATCGGCCTCGGCATCGACGACCTGCGCCTGTACGTCCTCGACGCCGCGCTGCGCCCCGTCCCGCCCGGCGTGCCCGGCGAGCTGTACGTCTCCGGACCCGGCGTCGCCGACGGCTACCTCGGCCGCCCCGACCTGACCTCCACCCGGTTCGTCGCCGACCCGTTCGGCCCGGCCGGACAGCGCATGTACCGCTCCGGAGACGTCGTCCGTTGGCCCGCCGACGGCACGGCGGACCTCGAGTACCTGGGCCGCTCCGACCACCAGGTCAAGATCCGCGGCTTCCGCATCGAGCCGGGTGAGATCGAGTCCGCGGTACTGCGCCACCCCGACGTCCGGCAGGCCGCGGTCGCCGTCCGCGAGGACAGTCACGGCGACAGGCGCCTGGTGGCCTACGTCGTCGGCGGCCGGGGCGGCGGCAGCGCCCTGGACCAGGGCGAGTTGCGCAAGCACGCCTCGGCCGAACTGCCCGACCACATGGTGCCGTCGTGGTTCGTCCAGCTGGACGCGCTGCCGCTGACCGCCAACGGCAAGCTCGACACCCGGGCGCTGCCCGCCCCGGACTTCGGCGCCGCCTCCGGCGGGCGCGCCCCGCGCACCCCCGAAGAGGAGATCTTCTGCGGCCTGTTCGCGGAGATCCTGGGCGTGCCGTCGGTCTCCATGGACGACAACTTCTTCGACCTCGGCGGCCATTCGCTGCTGGCCACCCGGCTCGTCAGCCGCATCCGCGCGGCCTTCGGCGTCGAACTGGCCATCCGCACCGTCTTCGAGGAGCCCACCCCGGCCGGGCTGATCTCCTGGCTCGCCGGCACCGGCAACGTGCCCCGGGCCCGCCGCCCCCTCACCGTCATGGACAAGCCGGAGGAGATCCCGCTGTCCTTCGCCCAGCTGCGGCTGTGGTTCGTCGACAAGATCGACGGCGGGGCCGGCACGTACAACATCCCGCTCGTGGTGCGGCTCAAGGGCTCCCTCGACCGCGAGGCGCTGCAGGCCGCGATCGGTGACGTCGTCGCCCGGCACGAGAGCCTGCGCACCGTCTTCCCCGACCGGGACGGCACGCCGCGCCAGCACATCCTGCCCGCCGAGGAGGCGACGCCCGTCATGGGCGTCACCGAGATCACCGCCGACCGGCTCGCCGACGCCATGGCCGAACGCGCCGGCATCGGCTTCGACCTGGCCACCGAGGCGCCCGTCCGCGCCCACCTGTACCGGGTGGCCGAGGACGACCACGCGCTGCTCATGCCGGTGCACCACATCGCCGGCGACGGCTGGTCCCTGGTGCCGCTGACCCGCGACCTGCAGACCGCCTACACCGCCCGCGCCCGCGGCCAGGCCCCCGGCTGGCAGCCGCTGCCGGTGCAGTACGCGGACTACACGCTCTGGCAGCGCGAGATCCTCGGCGACGAGGACGACCCGGCCTCGGCGATCTCCGGTCAGCTCGCGTACTGGAGGCAGTACCTGGCCGGGCTGCCCGAGGAGGTCACCCTGCCGCCGGACCGGCCCCGGCCGCCCGTCGCCTCCTACCGCGGCGAGACGCTCCGCTTCGAGCTGCCGCCGCAGGTCTACCGGCAGCTGCTGCGGTGCTCGCGCGAGTACGACGTCAGCCCGTTCATGGTGGTGCAGACCGCGCTCGCGGCGCTGCTCAGCAAGCTCGGCGCCGGTGACGACGTGCCGCTCGGCATCTCCATCGCGGGCCGCACCGACGAGGCCCTGGACGACCTGGTCGGCTTCCTCGTCAACACCCTCGTCCTGCGCACCGACCTCAGCGGCGACCCGCACTTCGCCGACCTGCTCGGCAAGGCCCGCGCGGACGGCCTGGCCGCCTTCGCCAACCAGGACCTGCCGTTCGAGCGGCTCGTGGAGGCCGTCAACCCGGAGCGGTCGGCCGGCCGGCACCCGCTCATCCAGATCGGCCTCGGCTTCCAGAACAACGAGACGCCCGTCCTGGACCTGCCGGGCCTGGAGGCGTGGATCGAGCCCGCCATCACCCACACCGCCAAGCTGGACCTGCTCTTCGACTTCCGCGAGGTGCGCGGCGAGGGCGGGACGGACGACCACATGGTGTGCGCCGTCGAGTACGCGACCGACCTGTACGACCGCTCCACCGTCGAGCTGCTCATCAGCCGCCTCGTCCGGATGCTGGACGCGGCGACCGGACGGCCCGGCAGCCGGCTGAGCGAACTGGACGCGCTGGACGCCGAGGAGCGCCGGCGCCTCCTCACCGACTGGAACGACACCGCACGCGCCGTCCGCGTCGACACCCTGCCCGCACTGTTCGCCGACCAGGCCGCCCGCACCCCCGGGGCCGTGGCGCTCGTCGCGGGCGCCGAGGAGCTGACGTACGCCGAACTGGACGCGCGGGTCAACCGGCTCGCCCGGCAGCTCGTCGCGCACGGGATCGGCGCGGAGGACCGGGTCCTGCTGGTCATGCCGAAGTCCGTCGACCTGGTGGTCGCGGAGTTGGCCGTGGTCACCGCGGGCGCCGCGTTCGTGCCCGTCGACCCCGGCTATCCGCGCGAGCGGGTCGCCTTCATGGCCGAGGACTGCGCGCCCGCCCTGCTGCTGACCTGCGCCGCCGTGGCGGACACGGCCCGGGAGGTGCTGCCGGACACGCCGTGCCTCGTCGTGGACGACGCCCGGGCCGCGGCCCGGACCGCCGCGCTGCCCGCCGGACGGCTGACCGACGCGGACCGGCTGCGGCCCGCCTCCGTCGACCACGCCGCCTACGTCATCTACACCTCCGGCTCCACGGGCCGCCCCAAGGGCGTCGTCGTGACCCACCGGGGCATCGGCAACCTGGCCGCCGCGCAGATCGAGCGGTTCGCGATCCGCCCGGACAGCCGGGTCGTCCAGTACGCGACGCCCAGCTTCGACGCCGCCGTGTCCGAGACCTGCATCGCCCTGCTGTGCGGCGCCGCCCTGGTGCTCCCGGTCGACTCCGGCCTGCTGCTCGGCGACGCCCTCGCCGCGTTCCTCACCGAGTACCGCGTCACCCACGCCACCATCGCGCCGGTCGCGCTCACCGGCCTCGACCCCGCCTCGGTCCCGGCGGACCTGGTGCTCACCGTCGCGGGTGAGGCCTGCCCGGCGGAGCTGGCCGGCACCTGGTCCCGGGACCGCCGCATGATCAACGCCTACGGCCCGACCGAGACCACCGTGTGCGCCACGATGAGCGAACCGCTCTCCGGCGCGGCCGTCCCGCCCATCGGCACCCCCATCGCCAACACGCGGGTGTACGTGCTGGACGCCCGGCTCAGCCCCGTCCCGGTCGGCGTCGCGGGCGAGCTGTACGTGGCCGGCGTGGGCCTGGCCCGCGGCTACCTGGGACGGCCCGGACTGACCGCGGAACGCTTCGTCGCCGCGCCCTTCGGCACGCCGGGGGAGCGGATGTACCGCACCGGGGACGTCGTGCGCCGCCGCCCCGACGGGCAGCTGGAGTTCGTCGGCCGCGCCGACGACCAGGTGAAGCTGCGCGGCTTCCGCGTGGAACTGGACGAGATCGCCGGCGTCCTCACCGACCGCCCCGAGGTGGCGTCCGCGGCCGTCGTGATCCGCGAGGACCGGCCCGGGGAGCGCAAGCTCGTCGGCTACGTGGTGCCCGCCCAGCCCGACGGCGAGGCCCGCGACGTCGGCCTGGAGACCGACCAGGTCGGCAAGTGGCAGGTCATCAACGACGAGGTGTACGGCGCCGCCGAGCAGGACGGTCCGCCGCTCGGCGAGAACTTCGCCGGCTGGCACAGCAGTTACGACGGCTCCGTGCTGCCCGAGGAGGACATGCGCGCCTGGCGCGCCGCCACCGTCGAGCGGATCATGGAACTGGGGCCGCGCCGGGTGCTGGAGATTGGCGTCGGCGCCGGCCTGATCATGGCGCCGGTCGCGCCGCACGTGGAGCTGTACTGGGGCACCGACCTGTCCGGCACGGTGATCGAGACGCTGCGCCGGCAGACCGCCGCCGACCCGGTGCTGGCCGGCCGGACCCGGTTCACCGCGAGCCCCGCGCACGTCCTGGAGGGGGTGCCCGCCGGGACGTTCGACACGGTGGTCATCAACTCCGTGGCGCAGTACTTCCCGAGCGTGGACTACCTGACCGACGTCATCGCCAGGGCGTTCAGCCTGCTCGGCGACACCGGCGCGGTCTTCCTCGGCGACATCCGCGACCTGCGGCTGCTGCGCTGCATGCGGGCGGGCGTCCACCGCGTCGAACACCCCGGCGACAGCCCCGCAGCGGCGCGCCTCGCCGTCGACCGGGCGGTCGAGCGGGAGACCGAACTCCTCGTGCACCCGGGCCTGTTCGACACCCTCGCCGGGGTCCTGGACGGCTTCGGCGGCGTCGACATCCGCGTCAAGCGGGCCACGTACGACAACGAACTGAGCCGCTACCGCTACGACGTCGTGCTGCACAAGCGGCCCGGCGCCACCGTCTCCCTCGCCGAGGTGCCCGCCACCGGCTGGGACGAGACCGGCGGCCTCGCCGCACTCGACGCGCGCCTGCGCGAGCAGCACCCGGCCGCGGTGCGCGTCACCGGCATCCCCAACGGCCGGCTCGCCCCCGACCTGGCGGCCATCGCCGAGATCGACGGCATCCCGGTGCCGGACGGCGTGGACGTCACCGCCCTGACCGAGACCGGCTCCCGCAACGGCTACCGGGCGCTGGTCACCTGGACGCCCGGGGCCGCCGACGGCCGGCTGGACGCCGTGTTCGTGCCGGACACCGGCGCGGACGAACCCCAGCCCGCCTACCGGGACCTGTACCTGACCGGCCCGGCGCCCGAACGGTACGCCAACGACCCGCTCGCGGGCCGCAAGGACGGCGCCCTGGTGACCGGATTGCGCGACGCGCTCGCCGCGCGCCTGCCCGACTACATGGTGCCCGCCGCGCTGGTCGTGCTGGACGCGCTGCCGGTCACCCCGAACGGCAAGCTCGACCAGCGGGCGCTGCCCGCCCCCGACCTGCCCGCCTCCGCCTCGCACCTGCGGCCCGCCACCGTCGAGGAGGAGACCGTCGCCCGGATCTTCGCCGAGGTGCTCGGGCTCGTCCGGGTCGGCGCGGACGACGACTTCTTCAAGCAGGGCGGCGACAGCATCGTCTCCATCCAGCTGGTCAGCAAGGCCCGGGCCGCAGGGCTCGGCCTCACCCCGCAGGACGTGTTCGCGCACCGCACCGTGCGCGGCATCGCGGCGGCGGCCACCAAGGTCGCCGACGACGCCGGCCGGACGGACCCGGCAGCCGGCAGCGAGTGGGACGTCCCCCTGGTCTCGCAGGACGAGCTGGACCAGTTCGCCTCGGATTGGAGCGTTTAGTCGATGAGCACCAAGTCCCCGTCGCTGGAAGCCGTGCTGCCGCTCACCCCGCTGCAGGAAGGCCTGCTGTTCCACGCCCAGTACGACGAGCAGGACGGCCCGGACGTCTACGTCATGCAGCTCGGCATGGACATCGACGGCCCGCTCGACGTGCCCGCCCTGCACGCCGCCGCCCGCGCCCTGCTGGACCGGCACGGCAACCTGCGCGCCGGGTTCCGGGACGACGGCGCGCGCCCGCTGCAGTTCATCCCGGCCTCCGTCGAGCTGCCCTGGCAGGAGGTCGACCTGACCGGCCTGCCCGAGCAGGAGCGGGACGCGGCGCTCACCGAGGTCACCGAGCGGGACCGCGCCGCCCGCTTCGACATGCGCACGCCGCCCCTGCTGCGGTTCACCGTCGTACGGACCGGGCCCGCCCGGCACCGGCTGCTGCTGACCAACCACCACATCCTGCTGGACGGCTGGTCGGCGCCGGTCCTGGTGCGCGAGCTGTTCGAGCTGTACGCGGCGGGCGGCGACCCGGCGGCCCTGCCCCCGGTGACGCCGTACCGCTACCACCTGGCGTGGCTCGCCAAGCAGGACCGGGGCGCCGCCGTGGCGGCCTGGCGCGGCGCGCTCGACGGCCTCGACGGGCCGACGATGCTCGCCGCGATGCCCGACGACCGGTCCGCCTCGGTGCTGCCCAGCAAGGTCAGTGTCCGGCTGCCGGCCGGCACCACCGACCGGCTCACGCGGCGCGTGCGCGAACTCGGCCTCACCCTGAACAGCGTGGTGCAGGCCGCCTGGGGCCTGCTGCTGGGCCGGCTGACCGACCGCACCGACGTCACCTTCGGCATGACGCTCGCGGGCCGCCCGCCGGAGATCCCCGGCGTGCACACCATGGTCGGCCTGTTCCTCAACACCGTGCCCGTGCGGGTCCGGATCGAGCGGGACGAGACGCTGCTCGCGCTGTGCCGCAGGCTCCAGGACGAGCAGCGCAGGCTGATGGCCCACCAGTTCCTGGGCCTCGCGGAGATCCAGCGGGCGGCCGGGCACGGCGACCTGTTCGACACCCTCACCGTCCTGGAGAACTTCCCCGTCGACCCTCAGGCGCTCACCCTCCCCGGCGGGCTGTCCGTCGCCGGGGTCTTCTCCACCGACGGCGCGCACTACCCGCTCGCCCTCATGGTCATCCCCGGCACGGAACTCGAACTGCGGTTCACCTACCGCGCCGACGCCTTCGACCGGGCCCGCATCGAGGCGTTCAGCCGCCGGCTGTCCGTGATCCTGGAGTCGTTCGTCGCCGACCCGGAGACCGGCGCGGGCGACGTCGACGTCCTCGGCGCCGCCGAGCGGACCCGGCTGCTGGACGAATGGAGCCCGCGGCCCGCCCCCGGCCCGGCGCACACCCTGCCGGAACTGCTCGCGCGGCGCGCCGCCGAGACCCCCGACCGGGAGGCACTGGTCTGCGGCGGCCTGTCGCTGACGTACGCCGAACTCACCGACCGGGTGGAGCGCGTCGCCGCCTGGCTGCGCGACGAGCACGGGGTGCGCGACGAGGAACCCGTCGGCATCTCCATGGACCGCTCCGCCGAGTACGTGCTCGCGGTGCTCGGCGTGATCCGCGCGGGCGCCGTGTACGTGCCGGTCGACCACCGCTGGCCCGAGGCCCGCCGCGACCACGTCCTCGGCGACAGCGGCGTCCGGCTGATCCTGGAGCAGGGCGGCCTGCCGGGCGACCACCCGCTGCCCGAGGACGGCGTGCCGATGCCGCCCGGCGCCGACCGCGTCGCCTACATCATGTACACCTCGGGCTCGACCGGCCGGCCCAAGGGCGTCGCCGTCACCCACCGCGGCATCGGCGACCTCGCCGCCGACAGCCGGTTCGCGGGCGGCGCCCAGGATCGGGTGCTGCTGCAGTCGGCGCACGCCTTCGACGCCTCCACCTACCAGATGTGGATCCCGCTGCTGAACGGCGGCACGCTCGTCGTCGGCCCGCCCGGCGAGCTGGACATCGCCACCATCGGCCGCACCCTCGCCGAGGAGCGCATCACCGCCACCCTGTTCACCACCGGCCTGTTCCGGCTGATCGCCGCCGAGGCACCCGAGACGTTCCGGCCGCTGCGCGAGGTGTGGACCGGCGGCGAGGCGCTGCCCGCCACCGCGGTGCGGCAGGTCCTCGACGCCTGCCCCGGCATCACGGTCGTCAACGCCTACGGGCCGACCGAGGTCACCGTCATGGCCGCCGCGCACGACCTGCCCGCCGGCCGTCCGGTGCCGGAGCCGGTGCCCATCGGCCGCCCCCTCGACGGCAAACGCGTCCTGGTGCTCGACGGCGACCTGCGGCTGTGCCCGGTCGGCGTCGCGGGCGAGCTGTACGTGGCCGGCGTGGGCCTGGCCCGCGGCTACGTCGGCCGCGCCGACCTGACCGCCGAGCGGTTCGTCGCCGACCCGTTCGGCGAGCCCGGCGCCCGGCTGTACCGCACCGGCGACGTGGTGCGCTGGCGCCCGGACGGCCTGCTGGAGTTCGTCGGCCGCCGCGACAACCAGGTCAAGCTGCGCGGCTTCCGCATCGAACTCGGCGAGATCGAGGCCGTACTCGCCGGACACCACGCCGTCGGCCAGATCGCCGTCGTCGTCCGCGAGGACCGCCCCGGCGTGCGGCACCTCGTCGGCTACGCGGTGCCCGCCGCCGGAGCCCGGCTGGACACCGGGGAACTGCGCGCGTGGGCGGCCGAGCGGCTGCCCGAGTACATGGTGCCGCGCCCGGTCGTCACCCTGGACGCGCTGCCGCTGACCACCAACGGCAAGCTCGACGTGAAGGCCCTGCCCGCGCCCGAGCACACCGCGGAGGAGACCCGCGAGCCCCGCACCCCGCACGAGGAGCTGCTGACCGGGCTGTTCGCCGAGGTGCTCGGCCTGGACGCGGTGTCCGTGCACGACAACTTCTTCGAACTGGGCGGGCACTCCCTGCTGGCCACCCGGCTCGTCAGCCGGGTCCGCGCCGTCCTCGGCGCCGAACTGCCCATCCGGCGCGTCTTCGAGGAGCCCACCGTCGCCGCGCTCGCGGCCCGGCTCACCGACTCCCCGGTGGCCGCCCGCCCCGCGCTGCGCGCCGCGGACCGCCCCGAGCGGGTGCCGCTGTCGTTCGCGCAACGCAGGCTGTGGTTCCTCAACCGCATGGAGGGCCCGAGCGCCACCTACAACATCCCGTTCGCCGTACGGCTGTCCGGCGCGCTGGACGTGGCCGCGCTGACCGCCGCCTTCAACGACGTGGTCGGCCGCCACGAGGCGCTGCGCACCGTGTTCCCGGACACCGACGGCGAACCGTGGCAGCAGGTCGTCCCCGCCGAACGGGCCGTCGTCACCGTCGAGGTGTCCGACGTGGCCCGGGCCGGGCTGTCCGCCGCCCTGCACGCGGCCGGCACGGCGGGCTTCGACCTGGCCGCCGACCTGCCGGTGCGGGCCTGGCTGTTCCGGGTCGCCGCCGACGAGCACGTGCTGTGCGTGGTGGTGCACCACATCGCCGGCGACGGCTGGTCGCAGGCACCCCTGGTCCGCGACCTGTCCGAGGCCTACCGGGCCCGGCTCGCCGGCACCGCCCCCGACTGGCGCCCGCTGCCGGTGCAGTACGCCGACTACACGCTGTGGCAGCGCGAACTCCTCGGCGACGAACACGCCGAGGACAGCGCGGCGGCGGCCCAGCTGGCCTACTGGAGGGAACAGCTCGACGGCGCCCCGCAGGAGCTGGAACTGCCCACCGACCGGCCGCGCCCCGCCGTGGCCGGCCACCAGGGCGGCGCCGTCCCGGTGCACGTCGACACCGCGCTCCACGAGGCCCTGCGGGCGCTCGCCGCCAAGACCGACACCACGCCCTTCATGATGTTCCAGGCCGCGCTGGCCGCCCTGCTGTCCCGGCTGGGCGCCGGTCACGACATCCCGATCGGCACCCCCGTCGCCGGCCGCACCGACGCCGCGGCCGACGACCTGATCGGCTTCTTCGTCAACACGCTGGTGCTGCGCACCGACGTGTCCGGCGACCCCACCTTCACGGAACTGCTGCGCCGGGCCCGCGCCACCGCGCTGGGCGCCTACGCCCACCAGGACCTGCCGTTCGAGCGGCTGGTCGACCTGGTCGGCGCCGACCGCTCTCTGTCGCACAACCCGCTCTTCCAGGTGCTGCTGGCCTACCAGAACAACGACCTGCGCGAGATCGAGCTGCCCGGCCTGCGGGCCGCCCCGCACGAGGTGCTCCTCCCGGTCGCCAAGGTGGACCTGGAACTCACCCTGGTCGAGAACACCGGCGGCGGGATCTCCGGCCTGCTGAACTACAGCAGCGACCTGTTCGACCGGAGCACCGCCGAGCGCATCGCCGAGCACCTCCTGGCGCTGCTGCGGGCCGCCGTCGCCGACCCGGGCCGCCCGGTGCGCACCCTGGACATCCTGCCCCCGGCCCAGCGCGAGCAGCTGCTCACCGGCTGGAACGACACCGCCCGGCCGGTGGCCGCCGGCACCGTCCCGGAGCTGTTCGCCGAGCGGGCCGCCGCCCACGCCACCCGGCCCGCGGTCGTCTCGGCCGGCGAGAGCGTCGACTACGCCACGCTCGCCGACCGGGCCAACCGGCTCGCCCGGCTGCTCGTCGAGCGCGGCGCCGGACCGGAGGACCGCGTCGCGCTGGTCCTGCCCCGGTCCGTGGAACTCACCACCGCCCTGCTCGCGGTGATGACCGCGGGCGCCGCCTACGTGCCGGTCGACCCCGGCCACCCCGCCGACCGGATCGCCTACATGCTCGGCGACAGCGACCCGGTCCTCGTGGTCACCCTCACCGGCCTCGCGGACCGCCTGCCGCAGGGGACCTGCGAGCCGCTGCTCCTGGACGCCCCGGAGGTCGCCGAGGCGCTCGCGGACCACTCGGGCGCCGAGGTCACCGACGCCGACCGGCGCGCCCCGCTGTCCGTCGACCACCCCGCCTACGTCATCTACACCTCCGGGTCCACGGGCCGCCCCAAGGGCGTCGTCGTCGGCCACCGGGGCCTGGGCAGCCTGGCCGCCTGGCAGGCGGAGTACCTCGGCGTGACCGGGCACAGCCGGGTCGGGCAGTTCGCCGCGCCCAGCTTCGACGCCGCCGCCTGGGAGACGGTCATGGCGCTGCTCAACGGCGCCGCACTGGTCCTCACCCCGGCCGACGGCCCGGTCCTCGGCGACGCGCTCACCGCCTTCCTGCGCGACGCGGCCATCACCCACGCCACGCTCACACCGACGGCGCTGTCCGGCGCCGACCCGCAGGCCGCGCCCACCGGCATGACGCTGGTGCTCGCCGGAGAGGCCTGCCCGCGGGACCTCGCCGCCCGCTGGTCGCCCGGCCGCCGCGTCATCAACGCCTACGGCCCCACCGAGACCACGGTGTGCGCCACCGCGTCCGCCCCGGTCGACGGCACGGTCACCCCGCCCATCGGCGGGCCCGTCGCCAACACCCGGGTGTACGTCCTGGACGGCGCCCTCAACCCGTGCCCGGTCGGCGTCGCGGGCGAGCTGTACGTGGCGGGCGTGGGCCTGGCCCGCGGCTACCTGGGACGGCCGGGGCTGAGCGCGGAGCGGTTCGTCGCCGACCCGTTCGGCGAGCCCGGCGCCCGCCTGTACCGCACGGGTGACGTGGTGCGCCGCCGCGCCGACGGCGCGCTGGAGTTCGTCGGCCGCCGCGACAACCAGGTCAAGCTGCGCGGCTTCCGCATCGAACTCGGCGAGATCGAGACGGTGGTGGCGGCGGGCGCCGGAGTGGAGGCCGCCGCGGTCGTCGTCCGCGAGGACCGCCCCGGGGTGCGCCGCCTCGTCGCCTACCTGGTGCCCGACGGCGGCACCGGCTGCGACCCGGACGCGGTGCGCGCCCACGCGGCGCAGCGGCTGCCGGAGTACATGGTGCCGCAGGCGTTCGTCGTGCTGGACGCCCTGCCGCTGACGGTCAACGGCAAGCTCGACCACGCGGCCCTGCCCGCACCGGAGTTCGACGGCTCCGACAGCGGCCGGGCGGCGGCGACCGACGCGGAGAAGATCATCGCTGAGGCGTTCCGCGAGGTGCTCGGGCTGCCCGAGGTCGGCGTCGACGCCGGGTTCTTCGAACTGGGCGGCGACAGCATCGTCTCCATCAAGCTGGTCGGCCAGGTCCGCAAGGGCGGCCTGGTCATCACCCCGCGCGACGTGTTCGAGCACAAGACCGTCGCCGGGCTCGCCGCGGTCGCCCGCAGCGAGGCCGACCTGCCCCCGCAGGACCCGGACGCCGGCATCGGCGAGGTGCCGCTCACGCCGATGACGCACTGGCTGCGCGAACTCGGCGGCCGTACCGAGCGGTTCCACCAGTCGGTGCTGCTGCGGGTGCCCGCCGGGATCGGCCTCGAGCCGCTGACCGGCGCCGTGCAGACGGTGCTCGACCACCACGACGCGCTGCGGCTGCGCCTGTCGGCCACCGACAGCAGCTGGGCGTACGAGGTGCTGCCGCGCGGCGCCGTCGACGCCGCCGAGCGCGTCACCCGCGTGGACGTGACCGGCGCCGGGCCCGAGGACCTGCGGGCCGCGATCGGCCGGCACGCCGATCAGGCCGTCTCCCGGCTGTCCCCGGCGGACGCCGCGATGCTGCGCGTCGTCTGGTTCGACGCCGGACCCGACGCCCCCGGCAGGCTGCTGCTCGTCGCTCACCACCTGGTGGTCGACGGGGTGTCCTGGCGCATCCTGGTGCCCGACCTGGCCGCCGCCTGGCAGGCCGCCGCGTCCGGCAGCCCCGCCGCGCTCGAACCGGTCGGCACGGCGTGGCGGCGCTGGGCCCAGTGGCTCGGCGAACTCGCCGCGCAGCCCGCCCGCGCCGCCCAGGTCGCCTGGTGGGCGGAGCAGCTGCGCGACGAGGACGTGCTGGTGACCGACCATCCCCGCGACCCGGCCACCGACACCATGGGCACCCAGAGCGCGCTCGCCCTGACCCTGCCCGAGGACGTCACCGAACGGCTGCTGACCGCGGTGCCCGCCGCCGCGCGCTGCGGCGTGGAGGACGTGTTCCTCACCGCGTTCGCCCTCGCCGTCGCCGACTGGCGCAGGCGCCGCGGACTCGGCGCGGGCACCTCCGTCCTGGTCGACGTCGAACGGCACGGCCGGCAGATACCGCCCGGCCACGACCTCGACGTCTCCCGCACCGTCGGCTGGTTCACCAGCCTCGCCCCGGTACGCCTCGACCTCGGCCCGGTGGCGTGGGGCGGCGTCCTCAGCGACCCCGCCGCGCTGCACAAGGCGCTGTCCCGGGTCAAGGAGACGCTGCGCGAGATGCCCGACGAGGGCATCGGCTTCGGCCTGCTGCGCCACCTGAACCCGCGCACCCGCGACGAGCTGGCCGCGTACGACTCGCCCCAGTTCGGCTTCAACTACCTGGGCCGGACGGCCGTCGCCGACGCGTCGGCCGGGCCGGACGCCGGCGGCGGCGACTGGACCATGTCGGCCGACGGGGAGGTGCTGCGCGAACTGGGCGGCGGCGACCCGGACATGCCCGCACCGCACGCGGTCTCCCTCAACGTCGTCGTCGAGGACGGCGCCGACGGACCCCGCCTGGTCGCCAACTGGACCTGGCCCAAGCGCCTGCTGGAACCGGACGAGCTGCGCCGGCTGGCCGACGGCTGGTTCCGCGCCCTGGCGGCCCTCGCGGAGCACGCGGCCGAGGAACAGCCCACCGGGCTCACCCCCTCGGACCTGTCACTGATCGACCTCGAACTCGACGACCTCGGGGTGCTGGAAACAGAGTGGAGGAAGACCCAGTGACCAGCAACGACCTCTTCGAGGACATCCTTCCCCTGGCACCGCTGCAGGAAGGGATGCTCTTCCACGCGACCTACGACCGGGACGCCCTGGACGTCTACACCGTGCGGCTGGCCATCGACTTCGAGGGCCCCTTCGACGTGGACGTGTTCCGCGACGCCGTACGGGCCCTGCTGGTCCGCCGCGGCAACCTGCGGGCCGGTTTCCTCTCCGAGAACCTGAGCAGGCCCGTCCAGGTCGTCCCGCGCGAGTTCGGCACCCCGGTCGCCGTGCACGACCTGTCCGGCCTGGGCGAGGAGCAGCGGGCGGCGCGGCTCGCCGAACTGGACGCGGCGGAGCGGACCGTACGGTTCGACCTGACCGACCCGCCGCTGCTGCGGTTCACCGTGGTGCGGACCGCCGAGCGCGGCTGGCGGCTGATGTTCGCCTGCCACCACATCCTGCTCGACGGCTGGTCCATGCCCATCGTCCTCGGGGAACTGTTCACGCTCTACACCTCCGGCGGCGACACGTCCGCGCTGCCGCCCGCCACGCCCTTCAAGCTGTACCTCGCCTGGCTGCGCAAGCAGGACAAGCAGGCGAGCCTCGACGCCTGGCGTGCCGCGCTCGACGGGCTCGGCGGCGCCACCCTGGTCGCCCCCGAAGCGGACGACACCGTCACCGCGCTGCCCGGCCGGATCACCGCCGACCTGCCCGCGGACACCAGCGCACGGCTCGCCGCGCTCGCCCGCCGGCTCGGCGTCACCGTCAACACCGCGGTCCAGGCCGCCTGGGGCCTGCTGCTGGCCCGGCTCACCGGCACCGAGGACGTCGTCTTCGGCGCGACCGTCTCCGGACGCCCGCCCGAGATCCAGGGCGTCGAGACCATGGTCGGCCTGTTCATCAACACCGTGCCCGTGCGCGTCCGGACGGGCGCCGGGGAGTCGCTGCGCGACCTGCTGCTGCGGGTCCAGGACGAGCAGTCCGCGCTGCTCGACCACCACTACATCGGCCTGACCGAGGTGCAGCGCGCCGCCGGGCACGGCCGTCTCTTCGACAGCCTCGTCGCCTTCGAGAGCTACCCGGTCGACGCGGACTCCCTGCAGTCCTCCATCGGCGGCCTCACCGTCACCGGGGTGTCCGGCGACGACGCCACGCACTACCCGCTGACCCTGATCGTCGTGCCGGGCGAACGCATCCAGCTGCGCCTGGGCTACCAGGCCGGCCTGTTCACCGAGGACACCGCCGCCGCCGTGCTGGCCGGCCTCGCTCAGCTGCTGGGCACCCTCGCCGACGACGACTCCCGGCCCGTCGCCGACGCGCTGGCGTCGGTCACCCTGCCCGACGGCTGGACCGCCGCCCGCCCGGCACCCGAGGCGGTCGGCGGCACCTCGGTGTCCGACCTGACCGTCGTCTCCGGCGAGGGCCGCGCCCCGCGGACCCCGCACGAGGAAGTGCTGTGCGGCCTGTTCGCCGAGGCCCTCGGCGTGCCCTCGGTCTCCATCGACGACAACTTCTTCGACCTGGGCGGCCATTCGCTGCTCGCCACCCGCCTGGTCAGCCGCGTCCGGAACGTCTTCGAGATCGAACTGCCGGTCCGCGCCCTGTTCGACGCGCAGACGGTGGCGGCGCTGGCCGAGCGGGTGGTGGACTCCTCGACCGGCGGCCGTCCGCCGGTCGTCCCGGCGCGGCGGCCCGAGCGGGTGCCGTTGTCGTTCGCCCAGCGCAGGCTGTGGTTCCTCAACCGCATGGAGGGGCCGAGCGGGACGTACAACATCCCGCTCGCGGTCCGCCTGTCGGGCACCCTCGACGTCCCCGCGCTGGAGTCGGCGCTGGTGGACGTGGTGGGACGGCACGAGTCCCTGCGGACGGTCTTCCCGGACGTGGACGGCGAGCCGTGGCAGCACATCGTCCCGGCCGCCGAGGTCGAGCTGCCCTCGAGGGTCGTGGAGGTCACCGAGGACGCCCTGGAGGGCGCCCTGGCGTCGGCGGCGTCCACGGGCTTCGACCTGGCCGCCGACCTGCCGGTGCGGGCCTGGCTGTTCCGGATTTCCGACACCGAGCACGTGCTGTGCGTGGTCGTGCACCACATCGCCGGGGATGGCTGGTCGCAGGCTCCGCTGGCACGCGACCTGGCCACCGCCTACCGGGCGCGGCTCGACGGCGCGGCGCCCGGGTGGGAGCCGTTGCCGGTGCAGTACGCGGACTTCGCGCTGTGGCAGCGGGACGTGCTGGGCGGCGAGGACGACGAGGACGCGCCGATCGCCCGCCAGCTCGCCTACTGGCGCGGCGCGCTGGAGGGCCTGCCGGACGAGCTGAGGCTCCCCGTCGACCGGGCGCGCCCCGACGTGGCGTCCTACCGCGGCGGCCTCGTCTCCGTGGAGCTGGGCGCCCGGCTGCACCGGGACCTGGTGGGTCTGGCGCGGTCGACGCGGTCGAGTCTGTTCATGGTGCTGCAGGCCGGTGTGGCGGGGCTGTTGTCCCGTCTGGGCGCGGGGTCGGACGTTCCGCTGGGGACGGCGATCGCGGGTCGTACGGATGCGGCGCTGGACGATCTGGTGGGGTTCTTCGTGAACACGCTGGTGCTGCGCACGGACGTGTCGGGTGATCCGGGGCTGCGGGAGCTGGTGGAGCG
>NZ_JBFBAX010000029.1:0-81924 GCF_040682395.1 Streptomyces sp. NPDC051207
CCTCTTCCCGGTCGGCCGCCCCCGGTTCTCCCGGATCTCGAAGTCCATCGCATCCCCTGAGCTGGGGTGTTGCAACGACCACTAGAACTCAAGGGAACCGGGGGGCTTCGGAGTGTGGACGATACTGGGATTGAACCAGTGACCTCTTCCGTGTCAGGGAAGCGCTCTCCCGCTGAGCTAATCGTCCTCGGGACCACGATCGTCCGCGTCCGGCACGGACTGATCACGGGCACTGCGTGCGCGATACTGGGATTGAACCAGTGACCTCTTCCGTGTCAGGGAAGCGCTCTCCCGCTGAGCTAATCGCGCGGGTCGGACCCTCGAAAGATCCAGTGGACGATACTGGGATTGAACCAGTGACCTCTTCCGTGTCAGGGAAGCGCTCTCCCGCTGAGCTAATCGTCCTTGGAGGTGGAGACGGGATTTGAACCCGTGTAGACGGCTTTGCAGGCCGTTGCCTCGCCTCTCGGCCACTCCACCAGGAGTGCGGGGGACGGGAATCCCCTCACCTTCGAGCGGACGACGAGGTTCGAACTCGCGACCTCAACCTTGGCAAGGTTGCGCTCTACCAACTGAGCTACGTCCGCCTGTCGTTTCGGTGCGCTCACGCGCCCGGCGACGTGTTGAACTCTAGCGGATACCAGTGCCAGGACAAAAACGCGTTTGCGCAGCGTGCTGCACCGGGCCTGCTCACAGAGGTGCGCGGGGCCCCCGCCGGGTCACGGCCAGGTCACCTGTCGGACACCCGCCATAGACTCGATCGCGTGCTCGACCTGCCTCCTCTCGCCCGCTTCGGTGACCGGATCGCCACCGGTCTCCTCGACGTCACCGACGACCCCGCGGCACTGGACGCCACCGGCTTCTGGGCCGTCTGCGCCGACTTCGAGGGCCGCCTGACCTGCGCCCGCTTCCGGGACGTCCGGGAAGAGCCCGTGCCCGCCCCGGTGCCGGGCGCCTGGCGGGGACCGGGGGCCGGTGACTGGACGTCCTCCCTGGACCACACCGCGTACACGGCGGGCGTACGGCGGATCCGCGAGCACATCGCGGCCGGCGAGGTCTACCAGGCGAACCTCTGCCGGGTGCTGTCCGCGCCCGTCGCACCCGACGCCGACGTGGACGCCCTGACCGCGCTGCTCGCCCGCGGCAACCCGGCCCCGTATGCCGGAACGATTCGGCTGCCCCGGCACGGCGTCGAGATCGCCATCGCCTCGCCCGAGCTGTTCCTGCGCCGGGACGGCCGGACCGTCGAGTCGGGGCCGATCAAGGGCACCGGGCGCACCGAGGCCGACCTGCTGGACAAGGACCACGCCGAGAACGTGATGATCGTGGACCTGGTCCGCAACGACATCGGGCGGGTCTGCGCCACCGGCTCCGTCTCGGTGCCCGACCTGTGCGCCGTGGAGAAGCACCCGGGCCTGGTCCACCTCGTGTCGACGGTACGGGGCGAGCTGCGCGCCGGGACGGGCTGGCCGGAGCTGCTGGCCGCCGCGTTCCCGCCCGGCTCCGTCACCGGCGCCCCCAAGTCGAGCGCCCTGCGGATCATCGACGCCCTGGAGACGGCGCCCCGCGGCCCGTACTGCGGCGGCATCGGCTGGGTCGACGCCGACCGCGGCACCGCCGAGCTGGCCGTCGGTATCCGCACCTTCTGGATCGACCGGGCCGCGGGCGTGCTGCGGTTCGGCACCGGCGCCGGGATCACGTGGGGCTCGGACCCCGAGGGGGAGTGGCGGGAGACCGAGCTGAAGGCGTCCCGGCTGCTCGCGGTAGCGTCGGGAGCGTACGAGGCGAGTGAAGGGACGTGGTGACGTGAAGATCTGGCTCGACGGCGGGTTGCAGGACATCGAGTCCGCCCGTGTCTCCGTCTTCGACCACGGCCTGACCGTGGGCGACGGCATCTTCGAGACGGTGAAGGCGGTCGACGGGAAGCCGTTCGCACTCACCCGGCACCTGGACCGGCTCACCCGGTCCGCGCGCGGCCTCGGCCTGCCCGAGCCCGACCACGACGAGGTGCGCCGCGCCTGCGCCGCCGTCCTCGACGCCAACCCCATGCCGCTCGGCCGGCTGCGCATCACCTGCACCGGCGGCCACGGCCCGCTCGGCTCCGACCGCGGCGAGCACGGCCCGACCCTGGTCGTCGCCCTCGGCGAGACCACCCGGCGCCCCGACTCCACGGCTGTGATCACCGTCCCCTGGACGCGCAACGAACGCGGCGCGCTCACCGGCCTGAAGACGACCTCGTACGCCGAGAACGTCGTCGCCCTCGCCCGCGCCCGCGCCGAGGGCGCCTCCGAGGCGCTGTTCGGCAACACCGTCGGGCAGCTGTGCGAGGGCACCGGGTCGAACGTCTTCGTCGTCCTGGACGGCGAGATCCACACCCCGCCCCTCGCCTCCGGCTGCCTCGCCGGCATCACCCGCGCGCTGACCGTCGAGTGGACCGGCGCCAAGGAGACCGACCTGCCGCTGGACGTCCTGGAGCGGGCCGACGAGATCTTCCTCACCTCCACACTGCGCGACGTCCAGGGCGTGCACCGCGTCGACGGCCGTGAACTGCCCGGCGCGCCCGGCCCGGTGACTGCCAAGGCCATGCGGATCTTCGACGAGCGGGCCGGCAGCGACCTCGATCCCTGACGGCCGCGCACATCCGGCTGCTCCGGTCCGCGCCAGCGGGTAGAACTCACCTGATGACCACGACCCTGCGGCCGACCGAGCCGCTCCAGCACAACGCCGACGGGACCCGGTCACGCCGCTACCAGGTGTGCGTGAACAGCCGTCCCGTCGGCGCGATACACCTCGGCACGCATCCCGTCTTCGGCGACGCGGTGGCCCGCATCATGAAGCTGCGGATCGAGGAACCGGACCGGCGCCGCGGCCGGGGCACCGTGGCCGCGCTCGCCGCGGAGGAGGTCGCGCGCGGCTGGGGCTGCCGGCGCATCGAGGCCACCGTCCCCGCCGACCCCGAGGCCGCCCTGCGCCTGGCCACCGCCCTCGGCTACGTCGTCCGCAACCGCAACATGGCGAAGGCCCTCGGCGGTACCCCGCCCGCCCTGCCCGCGGGCACCCGGGCGCGGCCCATGACCGAGGACGAGTTCGGCCCCTGGCTGGCCAAGGGCCGGGAGGACTACGCCCGGAACTGGATGGAGCGGGGCGTCCCCGAGGCGGAGGCGCGGGCCAAGTCCGAGCGCGACCACGCCGCCCTGCTGCCGGACGGCCCCAGCACGCCGGACATGCTCTTCAGCGTCCTCGAACACGAGGGAACCGCGGTCGGCACCCTGTGGCTGGCGCTGCGCCGCGACCACGCCTTCGTCTTCGACGTCGAGACCGACCCCGGCCACCGCGGCAGGGGCCACGGCCGCTCCCTCCTGCTGCTGGCGGAGGCCCAGGCGATCGAGGGCGGGAAACCGGCCGTCGAACTCAACGTCTTCGCGGGCAACACCCCGGCGGAGCGGCTGTACGAGTCCCTGGGCTACGAGACGACGCGGTACGCGATGTACAAGCCGCTGCTGTAGCCGCCCTGCTGCTGCCGGTGCGGTGGTGCGGGGCAGGGCACGGCGGTGCGGGGTGCGGGGGTGCGACGCGCTGGGTGCGGGGTGTGGCGGCGCGGTGGTGCGGCAGACGGCAGCGCGGGGGACGGGGCACGGGGGCGCAGGGGACGCTGGCCGGCGGGCCGGTCAGGCCTCCCGCTCGGCCAAGAGCCGGTCCGCGATCTCCTCGACGCGCTCGCGCAGCCCTTCCTGGCTCTTGCCGCCGTCGAGGCGCTCGCCGCCGATGACGTACGTCGGGGTGCCGGTCACGCCGATCGCCTTGCCCTCGGCCTGGTCGGCGTCAACGACCAGGATGTGTCGGCCGTCGATCAGCGCGGTGTCGAACTCCTCGGCGTCCAGGCCGAGTTCGCGCGCGATGTCGACCAGGACGGACTCGCCCCGGCCGGCCAGGTCCGCCACTCGCTCCAGCACGGCCTCGACGTACTCCCAGCCCTTGCCCTGCTCCGCGGCCTCCTCGGCGGCCTGCGCGGCGGCGAAGGCGTGCTGGTGCTTCTCCAGCGGGAAGTGCCGCAGCCGCAGTTCGAGACGCTCGCCGTAGCGGGCCCGCAGGGCACGCAGGTCGGCCAGGGCGGTACGGCAGTCCGGGCACTGCAACTCGCACCAGACGTCGAGGACGGGCGGGGCGGGGCGGACGGGGGAGGAGTCGCTCATGACCCCAAGTCTTCCAGCCCCGGCGCCCGCGGCCCAATCGGCCCTCGCAGGTCAGGACGCGGAGCGGCACGCGGCGGGGCGCTCGTGGCGTACGTCCCGCCCGGTACCCGCGCGGGAGGCGACCCCGAGATGTCCCTGATCTACGGCCGGAACATGGCCCGGCGGGGTCCCGACGGTGCAGGATGGAAGGGACGAAGTGCTCGACGAGCCCCGCGTGGAGGACCGGATGATTGCCGAGACCGTCTGTTCCGCCCTCGCCGCGGCCGGCCTGGGCGTCGCGGCGATCACCGCGTACCGCAAGCGGTTCCTGGCGGCGGCCCGTGTCGCGGGCTACGCGCTCGTTCCGCTCGGCCTGGTGATGACGGGCGTCGTCGACTGGCTGGCGGACACGGCCCTCAGCCCGACGGCGTGGGCGGGCTTCGCCGTGCTCGGCGTCTCCTGGCTGCTCTTCGCGTCGACGCGCGTGGTGGAGCGCCGCCGCGGCGGCACGCGAAAGGACCGCAAGGAGCGCAGAGCGGCGGAGGCCGCAGCACAGCGCGACCCCGTGGCGCCGACGGCCTCCGCGCCCTCCCTGGGGCAGGGCCGGCGCCCGGCGGCCAAGCCGGCGTCCGCGCCCCGCTCCGAGGACGACTTCAGCGACATCGAGGCCATCCTCAAGAAGCACGGCATCTGAACAGCCCGCCGCAGAGCACGGCATCCGACGGCACGCGCCCCCGGCTGACACGACGCCGAAAGGACACAGTGGGCCGCCCGAGCGTCCGGAAACGATCACAACCGGCACCGGACCTCGCGGAATCTTGCGAACACCGGTTCATTCCGGGCGGGTTGTTCGCGCGGAACCCCTCACCTGCGTCATCATCGCGGCGAGATGCTGGACACGACACAGAGCGAGGCCGCGCCGTCGCACGACGAGCCGTCCGAGGACAAGCCCCGCGGTTGCCTCTTCGCCCTTTCCCAGCCACCGCTGATGATCTTCCTTGCGGTGATCGGGTGTCTGCTGCTCATGGCTTCGCTGCACGACCTGCTGCTGCTGTGAGCCGTACTCGCGGTCTCCGGCGTCACCCGCCGGGGGCCGCGTCGACAGCCCCGGCGCGGGCAGTGCCCGGCGCCTCGCGCGGCGGACGTCAGCCCGCCGCCTCCTTGCGCCGCGCCCGGTACGCGGCCACGTGCAGCCGGTTTCCGCAGGTACGGCTGTCGCAGTAGCGCCGCGAGCGGTTCCGCGAGAGGTCGACGAAGGCCCGTCGGCAGTCGGGCGCCTCGCAGCGCCGCAGCCGCTCCTGCTCCCCGGCGACGACGAAGAACGCCAGCGCCATCCCGCAGTCGGCCGCCAGGTGGTCGGCGACCGAGGCTCCGGGCGCGAAGTAGTGCACGTGCCAGTCGTGGCCGTCGTGGTCCGTCAGACGCGGCGTGGTGCCGGCCGCGGCCACCAGCTCGTTGATCAGCACGGCCGCCGACCGGGCGTCGGGGGCCGCGAAGACCGAGGCGAACCGGGCGCGCACCTTGCGCACCGCCGAGAGGTCGAACTCCGAGAGCACCCCGGCATCGCTGATCTGGTGGTTGCGCACGAAGTCGGCGAGGGCGGCGACGTCCGCCAACCCGTCCGGCTCCGTGTCGTCCTCCGGTGCGGTGTTCACCAGATCCACCACGGTGTCGAGCGCGCACCGGGTGTCGTGGGTGATCAGCACGTTTCGCTCCCTGGCCTGGTGGTCGGGCGGGGCGCCCGCCGATGCTGGCCGATGGTAGTGGCTTCCGCGCCGTACGGACCGGCTCCGTCGCCGCCCTCGGCCCCTCACCACCGTCGGTGACCACCGGTCCGGCCGGCCGGGGTGCCCATTCCGGCCCGGTGCCGTGCCCATACAACGAACGCCGCCCCACCGTCGTTCCCGTCCCGCGCGCCAGGACCGTACCGGCCGGCCCGCGGCTACGCTCCGTGACCGAGCCCCGCTTCCCGGCCGGGCCGGACGCCCTGGGGCAGCTCTCCCGCCCCCGGCTTCCGCGCACACCGGCGCCGCCCCCGCGGAGGTCCGCGGCGGCGGCGCCGGTGTGTGTGCGGTGGTGTGCCCGTGCCGTCACCCCGAGTCGACGGCGCCGGGCGGTCTGGTGCGCCCTAGGCCTAGCTTTCCGCCAGGATGTGCGAGAGCTCCTGGTCGAGATCGAAGTGGCGGTGTTCCGTGCCGGGGGGCACGGCGGCGTCGGTCCGCTTGAGGAAGGACTCCAGGGCCCGTGCCGGGGCCTCGAGCAGCGCCTCTCCCTCCGGGGAGCTGAGGGCGATGCAGACGACGCCCTGACCGTGACTGCGCGACGGCCAGACACGGACGTCGCCCGTGCCGGTGGGACGGTGAAGTCCTTCGGCGAGGAGGTCGCGGGCGAACACCCACTCGACGGTCTCCTCGGCTCCGGTGTGGAAGGTGGCGTGCACGGCGTAGGGGTCGGCCGTGTCGTACCGCAGGCCTGCGGGGACAGGCAGGGAGGACTCGCTCGACACAACGAGGCGCAGGTGCAGCTCGCAGCTGACCGTGGTGTTCATAAGCGCCAGGGCCTTTCGCTCAGTGTGCGCTCGGGGATTCGCACGTCGGCGAAATCGACATGCCACCTACGGTGCCGTTGTAAACCCCTCTGAGTGTTTTGCGTGCGTTTATGTAACTCTTCCGGCGGAGAGATCGTCCGGGCCGGAGGTCCATTCCGGTGACCGGATTCCCTCGGGTAGGGTTTCCCCGTATGAATACGGGGAGTAACGAGCCGGGCGAGGTGGCCATGGCAGCGGACGAGACCGGAAGCGGCAGGGCCGGATCGGGCACCACGGCCGCGGACACGGGGATCGAGGAGCGGGGCCTCGGATCGCGCGCGCCGGAATTCGTGAAGGCGCGCCGCATGCTCCACCTCAGCTGGCAGGTCGGCGTCTTCGTGATCGGCCTGGCGGTCGTCGTGACCGGCATCATCATGCTGCCGCTGCCCGGACCGGGGTGGGTCGTGATCTTCGGCGGCATGGCGATCTGGGCGACCGAGTTCGTCTGGGCGCAGCTCGTGCTGCGCTGGACCAAGCGGAAGGTCACCGAGGCGGCGCAGCGCGCCCTCGACCCCAAGGTGCGGCGCCGGAACATCATCCTGACGACGGCCGGCCTGGTGATCATCGCGGCGGTGCTGGCGGTCTACGTCTGGAAGGTCGGCTTCGAGATGCCCTGGAAGATCAAGAACCAGTGAGCGGCGCGGGACCGCGGTGACCGTTCGGCGCTGGTCACACGCATCCCCTGACATGGGGTAATGTTCTTCCTGCGTCCGGGCGATTAGCTCAGTGGAAGAGCGCTTCGTTCACACCGAAGAGGTCACTGGTTCGAACCCAGTATCGCCCACCGGATCGCACGAGGACCCGGCTCACGGAGGACCGTGAGCCGGGTCCTCTGCTGCGTGGGCGGGCACCGAAGCCGTGCGCGGCCCGCAAGCCATGGGCACGGACCCGGAAGCCGTGCGTGCGGTCCCGGAGGGTCTGCGGGCGAGCCCTGGTGATGTGCGGGCGGACTCCGATCCGCCACATCTCGCCCGTCTTCACCCAACCGTAACCTTCCGGCGCACCCGGTTTGTGGGGTCGGATCGCGTTCGGCCAGTCGATCGCGCGGCTGTCACCTGCGGCTTTGTGAGGGCAAGGGCGGACCGCGAGGGCTGCGGCGCCGTCCTGGACGCCTCTTGCCAGGCATGTATTCCTGTCCGAATCATTGACGTGTTCGTAGGGCCTCCGTAACTTGTGGCGGCAAGCGCTTACTTGAAACGATTCATGAGGCGGACGCAACCTCGCTGGGGAGGCTCACATGCAGCAGAACGGGAATGTTGAGAGGCGGACAGTCCTCAAAGCGGCCGGGGCCTCCCTGGCCGTCGCGGGACTGGGTGCCACGGCCACGGCCTGCGGCGGGGGCAGCGGCTCGGGGGACGGAACGGTGACGATCCGTTACGCCTGGTGGGGTGCCGAGGACCGCGCGGAGCGCATCAACAAGACCATCGCGCTCTTCGAGAAGAAGTACCCGAAGATCAAGGTGAAGACCGACTTCCAGCCGTACGGCGACTTCTGGAAGAAGTTCAACACCCAGGCCTCAGGCGGAAATCCGCCGGACGTCTTCCAGAACGCGATCGGATTTCTGCGCAAATACGATGCGAAGAATGTGCTGCTCGATCTCAGTGAGCAGGTGAAGGCCGGAAATCTCTCGCTCGACGGCTTCCGCGCGGGCCTTGAGAAGTTCGGTGAGGTCGACGGCAAACTCCTGGGAATTCCGGTCGGTTCGAACTCGATGGCCCTGGTCATCGACAAGCCCGTCTACACCCGTGCCGGCGTCAAGCCCGAACAGGGCTGGACCTGGGACGACTTGGACGAGGCGATGAAGAGGATCCGCGACAGGACCGGCCGGGCCGGCGACAGCGGCATGTACGGTGTCATGTACCTCTACGACCTGTACCTCCGTCAGAACGGCAAGGCCTTCTTCACCGAGGACGGCCTGGGCTTCACCGAGGCGGACCTCAGGCAGTGGTGGGCCAAGGCCGAGAAGGGCGTGAAGTCGGGCCTGTTCGCCGACCCCAAGAAGGTCGCCCAGATCAAGCCCAAGTCGGCCCTGTCGGCGGAACTCGCGGGCAGCGAGTTCACCTGGGACAACTTCACCGTCCGCTACACCTCCGAGGGCAAGAGCGAGTACGGCCTCGCGCCCATCCCGACCACGGACGGCAAGAAGACCGGCCAGTACCTCGGCTCCCTGATGCTGAGCGCCTCCAGGCGCACCCAGCACCCCAAGGAAGTCGCCCAGTTCATCAACTTCATGGTCCACGAGCCCGAGGTCGCCAAGATCATGGGCTACGACCGGGGCGTGCCGGCGACGCAGGCGCAGTACGACGCGTACCGGCCGACCGATCCGGTCAACAAGGCGATCGCCGCCTACGAGGAGTCCCTCGTCAAGGCCGGCGTGCTGGAGACCATCACCCCGCACCCGAACGGCGCCGACATCTGCGAGGCCGCCTTCCTGCGCATCGCGGAGGAGATGGCCCTCGGCAAGCGGTCCGTGGACGACGCCGTCAAGCAGTTCTTCACCGAGTCGAAGACGGCTCTCGGCAGCTGATGGGAACCACCGTGACACACGCCCCTGCGACGGAGGACCCCGTCCGGGACTCCGAGCCGCGGCACGGTCCGGTGACCTCCCCGAGCCCCGCCGCCCACCAGCGGCGGGGCCGCCGGGAGAACCTGACCGGCTACCTCTTCATGTCCCCCTGGATCGCCGGGTTCCTGCTGCTGACGGCGGGCCCGATGGCGGCCTCGCTGTACTTCGCGTTCACCGACTACAACCTGTTCGACGCCCCCCGGTGGATCGGCTTCGACAACTTCTCCGAGATGTTCGGCGACCCGCGCTGGCGCCACTCGGTGCAGGTGACGCTCTGGTACGTCGTGGTCGGCACGCCGATCAAGCTGCTCGCCGCGCTCGGCGTGGCGCTGCTGCTGGCCCAGAAGCGGCGCGGCCAGGCCTTCTACCGGGCCGCCTTCTACGCGCCTTCCCTGATCGGCGCGAGCGTGTCCGTCGCCATCGTCTGGAAGGCGATCTTCTCGGACGGCGCGGTCGTGGACCGCACCCAGCAGTTCTTCGGGATCGACGCCGGCGGCTGGACCGGCGACCCGGACCTGATCATCTACAGCCTGGTGGCGCTGACGGTCTGGCAGTTCGGCGCGCCCATGGTCATCTTCCTGGCCGGCCTCAAGCAGGTCCCGCGCGAGCTGTACGAGGCGGCCGACGTCGACGGCGCCGGCAAGCTGCGGCAGTTCTGGAACATCACCCTGCCGATGATCTCCCCGGTGCTGTTCTTCAACGTCCTGCTGGAGACCATCCACTCCTTCCAGATCTTCAGCTCGGCGTACATCGTCGGCGGCGGCGCCGGGGGCAACGCCTGCGGCCCGGCGGACGGCTCCATGGTCTACACCTGCTACCTCTACGTCCAGGGCTTCGAGAACAGCCGGATGGGCCTGGCCTCCGCCATGGCGTGGATGCTGCTGGTCGCGGTCGCCCTGGTGACCGCGGTGCTGTTCTGGTCCCAGAAGCGCTGGGTGCACTACGAGGAGGGCGGCCGATGAGCGCACAGGCCACCGACGTCACGCCGGCCCGGTCCGCGAAGGGCGGTGCCCTGCGCCGCGGGCTGCCCGGCTCCCTCGCCTGGCACCTGGGGGCGCTGGCGATCCTCGTGGTGATCCTCTACCCGGTGGTCTGGGTGGTCGGCGGGTCCTTCAAGAGGAGCGAGGACATCGTCGGCAGCCTCGACCTGCTGCCGACCGACCCGATCACGTCCAACTACACGCGGCTGACCGAGGGCATCGCGGATGTCTCGATCTCGACGTTCTTCATGAACTCGCTGTTCCTGTCGCTGGGCTCGGTCGTCGGCATCCTGGTGTCCTGCTCGCTGACGGCCTACGCCTTCGCGAAGATCAGGTTCGCGGGACGCAACCTGCTGTTCACGCTGATGATCGGGACGCTGCTGCTGCCGTACCACGTCCTGCTGATCCCGCAGTACGTGCTGTTCCGCAACATGGACATGATCAACACGTACACGCCGCTGCTGCTCGGCAAGTACCTCGCCACGGAGGCGTTCTTCGTCTTCCTGATGGTGCAGTTCATGCGGAACCTGCCGAGGGAACTGGACGAGGCCGCCCGCCTCGACGGCTGCGGGCACTTCCGCATCTACTGGTCGATCGTGCTCCCGCTGAGCCGCCCGGCCCTGATCACCAGCGCGATCTTCACCTTCATCAACGCCTGGAACGACTTCATGGGCCCGCTGATCTACCTCAACGAGCCCGACAAGTACACGGTCTCGCTGGGTCTGAAGATGTTCGTCGACCAGGAGGCCGTCGCCGACTACGGCGGCATGATCGCCATGTCCCTCGTCGCCCTGCTGCCGGTGCTGGCCTTCTTCCTGGCCTTCCAGCGCTACCTGATCGACGGCATGGCGACGTCCGGCCTGAAGGGCTGAGGGGAGCCGGACATGACCGAGGTGCGTGCGAAGGCCCGTACGGGCGAGTCGCCGTTCGCGGAGCGGTTCGCCGTGTTCGCCGAGTGCCTGCTGACCGGGGTGTGGATCGCGGTGGCCGCGCTGCCGCTGGTGACCTACCCCGCCGCGTTCGCCGCCGGCGCCCGGCACCTGCGGCGGCGCACCACGCACGAGATCGGCGGCCTGCGCGAGTTCGCCGCCGACTTCCGCGCGGCGGCGCGCCGCGGCTGGCTCGTCGGGCTGGCCGGCTGGGCCGCCGTGGCCGTCGTGTGGGTGGACGTGCAGGCCGTGCGGGCCGGGCTGCCCGGCGGCCCGCTGGTCGGCGCGGCCGGTCTGTTCGCGCTGATCGGCGCCGCCGTCGCCGGGCTGCGCGCGGCGGCCCTGTGGCAGCCCGGCGCGTCCTGGCGCGCGCTGCTGGCCGGTGCCGGGCGGCGCACCGTCCTCGACCCGGCCGGTTCCTTCCTGATCGTCGGCGGACTGGCCGTGGTGGTCTGCTCCGCCTGGTTCGCCGCGCCGCTGGCGATCCCCGTCCTCGGGGCCGTCGCGGCGGCCTCCCTCGCCGTGGAGGAGCGTTACCGGCGCCGCTGAGCGGCGCCCGCCCCGGTTCCCGGGCCGGCGCCTCCGGGCGCCGCGCCTCGATCTGTCATGCCCCTGACCGTCCGCCCGTCCGGACGGCCACCGCACGGAAAGGAAAGGCTGCATCCCCCATGTCTCCCATTCCCCGCAGATCCCTGCTCAAGGCCGCCGCAGTCGCCGGAGCCGCCGCCCAGTTCAGCTGGGCCCTCGGCAACCAGAACGCCGAGGCCGCGCCCGCCGACGCCGAACCGGTCACCCTGGACTGGCTGGAGGACGGCGGCCTCGGCGCCGCCCCCGGCTCCACCGTCGGCGTCCCCTGGCCCAGAGGCGCCCACCAGGAGGGCCAGACCTTCGCCCTGACGGACGCCGACGGCAAGGCCGTACCCGTGCAGTCCTGGCCGCTCGCCTACTGGCCCGACGGCTCCCTGAAGTGGACCGCGCACGCCGTCAGCTCCGGCTCCGGCAAGCTCACCCTCACCGCCGGCGACGCCGCCGCCCCCGCCAAGAAGGTCACCGTCGACAGAAGCGGCGGCACCATCGACGTCTCGACCGGCGTCATCACCGCGAAAATCGGCAAGTCCGGCTCCACCATCGTGAAGTCCGTGACCCGCGGCTCCACCGAGATCGCCAGGAACGGCCGGCTCGTACTGCTGCGCCAGCCCGAGTTCGAGGACGGCGACCAGACCACCGTCAAGACCGAACGCTTCGACGGCGTCGTCTCCGACGTCACCGTCGAGCAGGACGGCCCGGTCCGCGCCGTCGTCCGCGTCGACGGCAAGCACCGCAAGGGCGACCGCAGCTGGATCCCCTTCTCGATCCGCCTGTACTTCTACGCCGGCGCCGACTCGTTCCGGATGGTGCACACCATCACCTTCGACGGCTCCCAGGAGCCCGGCAAGGCGAGCGGCGACTTCATCCGCGGCCTCGGCGTCCGCTTCACCGTGCCGCTGCGCGACCAGTCCTACGACCGTCACATCCGCATCGGCGGCGAGGGCACCGGCCTGCTCCGCGAGGCCGTCAAGGGCATCACCGGACTGCGCCGCGACCCGGGAGCCGCCGTCCAGGCCGCCCAGTACGAGGGCAGAAAGCTGCCCGACCCGTCCACCTGGGACCAGCGCGTCACCACCCGCCTGCAGTACATCCCCGAGTGGGGCGACTACACCCTCTCCCAGCTCTCCGCCGACGGCTTCACCCTGCGCAAGCGCACCAAGAAGGGCTACGGCTGGATCCCCGCGGGCGGCGGACGGCGCGCCTCCGGCTTCGGCTACGTCGGCGGCGTCAGCGGCGGGCTCTCCTTCGGCCTGCGGGACTTCTGGGAGAAGTTCCCCGCCCAGCTCGACATCCGCGGCGCCCACACCGACGAGGCCGAGGTCACCCTCTGGCTCTGGTCGCCCGAGGCACAGCCCATGGACCTGCGCTTCTACCACGACGGCATGGGCCAGGACACCTTCCCCGAGCAGCTCGAAGGCCTCAACATCACCTACGAGGACTACGAGCCCGGCTTCGGCACCCCGTACGGCATCGCCCGCACCTCCGAACTCCTCTTCTGGGCCAACGAGTCCACGCCCAGCGCCGCCACGCTCGCCGAGCAGGTCGAGGCCGTGCGCGTCCTGCCGCAGCTCGCCGCCCCGCCCAGGCAGCTCATCAAGGCGGGCGTCTTCGGCAAGGGCCTGTTCGCCGAGCCCGACCGCTCCACCCCGGCCAAGGCGAAGATCGAGGACCACCTCGACTTCCTCTTCACCTACTACAAGGACCAGGTGGAGATGCGCCGTTGGTACGGCTTCTGGGACTACGGCGACATCATGCACACCTACGACACGGCCCGCCACCAGTGGCGCTACGACGTCGGCGGCTACGCCTGGGACAACTCCGAGCTGTCGCCCGACCTGTGGCTGTGGTTCGCCTACCTGAGAAGCGGCCGCGCCGACATCTTCCGCTTCGCCGAGGCCATGACCCGCCACACCGGCGAGGTCGACGTCTACCACATCGGCGAGTGGGCCGGCCTCGGCACCCGGCACGGCGTGCAGCACTTCGCGGACAGCGCCAAGCAGCAGCGCATCGCCAACACCACCTACCGCCGCTACTACTACTTCCTCACCGCCGACGAACGCGTCGGCGACCTCATGCACGCCAACGTCGACTCCGACGAGACGTTTCTCGTCCTCGACCCCATCCGCAAGATCCGCACCGAGCCGTACACCCCCGACCGGCACGCCCTGTCGATCGGCTTCGGCACCGACTGGAGCGGCCTGGTCTCGGCCTGGCTCACCGAGTGGGAACGCAAGGGCCCCAAGTGGGAGAAGGCCAAGGCGCGCGTGCTCTCCACCATGGAGACCATCGCCGCCCAGCCCAACGGCTTCGTGCAGGGCCAGGGCCTGTACGACCTCGACACCGGCAGGTTCGCCGTCGCCGACAAGCCCGTCGTGTCCGTCTCCCACCTGTCGGCCGTCTTCGGCCTGGGCGAACTGTGCGCCGAACTCATCGACCTCGTCGACATGCCGAAGTTCAAGGAGGCGTACCTCGACTACTGCCGCTACTACAACGCCACCAGGGCCGAACAGGCGGCACGCTACGGCACCCACTTCGGCTCCCTGATCCTCTTCCAGGGCCACTCCCGCCTCGACGCGTACGCCGCCGTCCAGTCCGGCGACGAGAAACTCGCCAAGCGGGCCTGGGAGAAGTTCTACAACTCCGACGGCTACAAGGAGTCCGCCCCCTGGAAGACCGAGAGGCTCAGCGGCCCCGCCACCCTGGTGCCAGGCAGCGAGGCCACCTGGGTGTCCACCAACGACACCGCGCTCTACGGCCTCGCCGCCATCGAGAACCTCGCGCTGCTCGGTGACCGCATGCCGTAGCGCACGGACCACGGCCGGGCGGGCACACTCGGTGCATGGACTGGAACCACTACCGCTTCCGCACCCTGTGGGCCCTGCCCGCGCCCGCCCCGGCCGTGTACCGGGCTCTCGAACGGATCGAGCACTACCCCCGCTGGTGGCCCCAGGTCCGTGAGGTCCGCCGCGTCGACGCCACCACCGGCATCGTCCGCATCCGCTCCCTCCTCCCGTACGACCTGACCACGGCCCTGCGGGAGGAGCGGCGCGACCCCGCCGCCGGAATCCTGGAGGTGGCCCTCACCGGCGACATCGAGGGCCGGGCCCGCTGGACCCTCCTCCCGGACGGACCCGGCACCCTCGCCCGCTACGACCAGGAGGTCGACGTCCGCAAACCCCTGCTGCGCCGGCTCGCCGTGCCCGGACGGGTCCTCTTCCGCGCCAACCACACCCTGATGATGCGGTCGGGGCGGCGCGGCCTCGCGGCACACCTGACGGCGCCACCCGAGGCCGTTTGAAGGAAGCCTGCCCGGACCTGTATTGTTCAGTGCGTTCCCGGGCGATTAGCTCAGCGGAAGAGCGCTTCGTTCACACCGAAGAGGTCACTGGTTCGAACCCAGTATCGCCCACGGGTCAAGGCCGGTCCGGCACACGGACCGGCCTTCGCGCTGTCCCTGCACCCCACCGCCCGCGTCGCCGTGGCCCGGCCCCCGGAGGGTCAGGCCGCCGCCGGCAGGCTCGGACGCAGCGGCCACGCCGGGTGCACCGCCTCCTCCGTGCCGCTGTGCGCGAACCACGCCTGCAGACCCCGCGCCTGTGCCGCGTGCCACACCGCCTGCAGCGTGTGCAGCTCGGCCGGGGACAGCCGCTCGAGCCGACCCGCGAACCGCCGCCCCACAGCCCGTACCACGTCCAGCGAGGCCAGCGCGTCCGCCCCGGCGTCATGGGCGCCCTCCAGCGGCACCTCGTAGTGCGCGCACAGATCCGTCAGCGTGCGGCGGCCCTTGCGGTAGCGGTCCAGATGCCGGTCCAGCACCAGCGGATCCAGCACCCGCAGCGGCGTCGCCTCGAACCAGCGGCTCAGCGACGACGCACGGTGCCGGCGCAACTCCCGGTCCAGCAGCGTCAGATCGAACGGCGCGTTCATCACCACCAGCGGGCGGCCCGCCGACGCCTGCTCGGCCAGCGTCTCCGCCAGCTCGTACATCACCGGCGCGGGCCAGCGGCCGTTGCGCTGCAGATGTTCCTCCGTCAGCCCGTGCACCGCCGTCGCCGACGCGGGCACCGGCACGCCCGGGTTCACCAGCCAGCGGTACACCCGCGGCCGTATGCCCGGAGCGTCCTGGACGACGACCGCCGCCGACACAATGCGGTCGGTCTCGACGTCCACACCCGTGGTCTCCGTGTCGAACGCGGCCAGGGGCCCTTCGAAGCAGCACACCATAGTCACCCAACCCCTCGTTCACCCTCGGCAGTTGACACGCCGTCCACTGCGCCCACTGCCCGTTTCGGTGATACCCGGGCAGTTTGCGCACTACGCCGGAAGGAGACAACGGGGGTACGGGTCATTGCAGTTCAGCGACCCGCAGCACGGAACCACTTGTTCTGGAAGGCTGTCGGCCATGGCCATCGCGCAGCCCGAACGGGGCGGGCTGCTGCCCGAGCGCACGGCACCCGCCCGGGGCTCACTCGCCACCACCGCCTGCATGGAGGCCCTGCAGGTCGGCCATCTGCACGCCGTCGCGGCCGCCGCCGGCTGCTCGCTGTCCCAGCCCTTCCCGGACAACGGCATCGACCGGCACGTCAGCCACAGCGCCCCCGGGCACACCGTCGACGACGAGGTCACCATCAAGGTCCAGCTCAAGGCGACCTACCAGGTACCGCCGCATCCACCGGGCCGGTCCTTCTCCTTCACGCTCGACAACGACCACCTGGCCAGGCTCGCCCGCACCCCGTCTCCGTGCACAAGATCCTCGTCGTGATGATCGTGCCGCGCTCCCGCGACCAGTGGCTGCGCGCCGGACACGACCGGCTCGACCTCAGGCACTGCTGCTACTGGACCAACCTGGCCGGGCACCCCGTCACGGGTCGCCGCCGCACCACCGTGCGGATACCGACCGCACGCATCTTCGACGACCGTGCGCTGTGCGAGATCATGACGCGCGTCGGGACGGGAGGCACCCCATGAGGCACCGCCCGGCCGAGGAGCCCCCGCGCCCCGCCCGGCCACACCCCGCCGACCCCACCTGGAACGGCCGCACCCCCGAACCCCGCGACGTCGACCCCGCCGTGCTCGCCGCGCTGCTCAAGCGGCACGGCTGGCAACGCCGCGGCGGCGCCACCGGACGCTACGGCCGCTGGACGCCGCCCGGACCCGGCACCAGCGCCACCAGCCTCCTGGTGCCCGAGAGCCGCGCCTTCCCCGACAGCGACGACCTGCTCGGCGAGGCCCTGCACGCCCTCACCCGCAGCGGCACACCCTCCGCCCGGGAGGTGCTGCTCTCCCTCGCCGTGCCCAGCGACGAGATCCACTGGTGGCGCGACGTCCCGGACAGGCCCGCCGGCGCCGCCCCTGGACCGTCGAGGAACAACTGCGCACCGCCGCCCGCCGGATGCTCCTCGCCGCCGCCCTCGCCACCCGCGCGCGGGCCGGCTACTACGGCGCCCGGCACCGCAGCCCCGCCGCCGCGGCCCTCGGGGACGTCCTCGTGGGCTCCGCGACCGGCGGTCGACGCCTCACCGTCTTCGTCCCCGTCAGCTCCGGCCGCCCCCTCGCCGTACGCCTCCACCAGGCGCTGTACGCCACCCGCGAGGCCGTCGACCACCGGCGCGCGACCGGCGCCATGGACGCCTTCGACGCGGCCGTCGCCACCGGGGTCAGCCACGAGCTGACCGAGGCGCTCGTCACCCTCGTCAAGGGCAGCGAGGGCGCCCGCGTCGCCGTCGCCTGGGCCCCCGCGGCCGGCGTCCCCGACGGCTGCGCCCCCTGCGCCGAACCCGTCGAGTTCTCGCCCGGCGACCTGCCCGTGCTGCGCGAGGCCGGCGCCCGCTGTCTGCGCGGCGAACCGTCGGTGCCCGTGCGGATCACCGGCGCCGTCGTACGGCTGCGCAGGTCCGGCCCGCGCGGCCCGGGCGCCGTACGGCTGCGGGTGCTCACCGGGGCCGACGTCGCGCACGTACGGATGACGCTGGACGAGGAGGCGTACCGCGTCGCCGGGCACGCGCACCTCGTCGGACTGCCGGTGCGGGTGCACGGGCGGCTGGAGAGCCGGGGCGGCTTCGGTCGGCTCACCGAGGCTGCCGAGGTGACGCCCGTGCGGGTCGACGACGCCGAGCGGGACCGGCTGATGAAGTTCCTCCAGGAGGACCTGGACTCCTCCACGGGGGCCTGCGGGGGAGAGATCGGCGACTGAATCCTGACGCCGGCGGCCGGGGGAGCGGGGCTGACTTCGCGGAGGGCCGCCCCGGGTCGGTACGATCCGGTCATGCGCGCGCTCCCGGTATGGCGCCGCATTCCCCTTCAGTCAGGAGAGACCGGTGTCAGACGTCCGTGTGATCATCCAACGCGATTCCGAGCGGGAAGAGCGCGTGGTGACGACGGGCACTACGGCCGCCGACCTCTTCGCGGGCGAGCGCTCCATCGTCGCCGCGCGCGTGGCCGGCGAGCTCAGGGACCTCACCCACGAGCTGCGCGACGGCGACACCGTCGAGGGCGTCGAGATCTCCTCCGAGGACGGCCTGAACATCCTGCGCCACTCCACCGCGCACGTCATGGCGCAGGCCGTGCAGGACCTGTTCCCCGAGGCCAAGCTGGGCATCGGCCCGCCCATCAAGGACGGCTTCTACTACGACTTCGACGTCGAGAAGCCGTTCACGCCCGAGGATCTCAAGGCCATCGAGAAGAAGATGCAGGAGATCCAGAAGCGCGGGCAGAAGTTCGCCCGCCGCGTCGTCACCGACGAGGCCGCCCGCGAGGAACTGGCGAACGAGCCCTACAAGCTGGAGCTGATCGGCCTCAAGGGCTCCGCCTCCAGCGACGACGGCGCGGACGTCGAGGTCGGCGCGGGCGAGCTGACGATCTACGACAACCTCGACGCCAAGACCGGCGAGCTGTGCTGGAAGGACCTCTGCCGCGGTCCCCACCTGCCCTCCACCCGCCTCATCCCGGCGTTCAAGCTGATGCGCAACGCCGCCGCCTACTGGCGCGGCAGCGAGAAGAACCCCATGCTCCAGCGCATCTACGGCACCGCCTGGCCCTCCAAGGACGAGCTGAAGCAGTACCTGGAATTCCTCGCCGAGGCCGAGAAGCGCGACCACCGCAGGCTCGGCAGCGAGCTGGACCTGTTCTCCGTCCCGGAGCAGATCGGCTCCGGCCTCGCCGTCTTCCACCCCAAGGGCGGCATCGTCCGCCGCGTCATGGAGGACTACTCGCGCCGCCGCCACGAGGAAGAGGGCTACGAGTTCGTCTACACCCCGCACGCGACGAAGGGGGCGCTCTTCGAGACCTCGGGCCACCTGGACTGGTACGCCGACGGCATGTACCCGCCCATGCAGCTCGACGAGGGCGTGGACTACTACCTCAAGCCCATGAACTGCCCGATGCACAACCTGATCTTCGACGCGCGAGGCCGCTCGTACCGCGAACTGCCGCTGCGCTTCTTCGAGTTCGGGACCGTGTACCGGTACGAGAAGTCGGGCGTCGTGCACGGCCTGACCCGCGCCCGGGGCTTCACCCAGGACGACGCGCACATCTACTGCACCCGTGAGCAGATGTCCGAGGAGCTCGACAAGACGCTCACCTTCGTGCTGAACCTGCTGCGCGACTACGGCCTGACCGACTTCTACCTGGAGCTGTCCACCAAGGACCCGGAGAAGTACGTCGGCACGGACGAGGCCTGGGAAGAGGCCACCGAGACGCTGCGCGAGGTCGCCGAGAAGCAGGGCCTGCCCCTGGTACCCGACCCGGGCGGCGCCGCCTTCTACGGTCCGAAGATCTCCGTCCAGGCGCGAGACGCCATCGGCCGCACCTGGCAGATGTCCACGATCCAGCTCGACTTCAACCTGCCCGAGCGCTTCGACCTGGAGTACACCTCCGCCGACGGCACCAAGCAGCGCCCGGTCATGATCCACCGCGCGCTGTTCGGCTCCATCGAGCGCTTCTTCGCGGTGCTCCTGGAGCACTACGCGGGTGCCTTCCCGGCGTGGCTGGCTCCGGTGCAGGCGATCGGCATCCCGGTGGGTGACGCTCACGTCGAGTACCTGCAGCAGTTCGCGGCGGAGGCCAGGAAGAAGGGTCTGCGCGTCGACGTCGACGCGTCCTCGGACCGCATGCAGAAGAAGATCAGGACGGCCCAGAAGCAGAAGGTGCCATTCATGATCATCGTGGGCGACGACGACATGAACGCCGGCACGGTGTCGTTCCGCTACCGCGACGGGTCGCAGGAGAACGGCATCCCGCGCGACCAAGCCATTGCCAAGCTCGTTGACGTGGTGGAGCGTCGCGTGCAGGTGTGATGGTCCCCGCCGATGCGGGGCCAAGAGCCCCCGGTGCAGCTCGTCTCGCCGGGGGCCTTGCCGTACGTCCAGCGGCGACGCCATATGCTGCACGCATGACGAGTGAGCCGGAGCAGCAGTCGGGAGTGGGGACGCAGGACGCGTTCCAGCGTCTGTGGACGCCCCACCGGATGGCCTACATCCAGGGCGAGAACAAGCCCACCGGCCCCGGGGCCGGCGACGGCTGTCCCTTCTGCTCCATCCCGGCCGCGTCGGACGAGGACGGGCTGATCGTCAGGCGCGGTGAGCACGTGTACGCCGTGCTCAACCTGTACCCGTACAACGGCGGCCACCTGATGACCGTCCCGTACCGGCACGTCGCCGACTACACGGATCTCACGGCGGACGAGACCACCGAGCTGGCGGAGCTGACCAAGCAGGCGATGACGGCCCTGCGGACGGCCTCCGGGGCCCAGGGGTTCAACCTGGGCATCAACCAGGGCGCCGTCGCGGGCGCCGGCATCGCCGCCCACCTGCACCAGCACATCGTCCCGCGCTGGGGCGGCGACACGAACTTCATGCCGGTGGTCGGCCACACGAAGGTGCTGCCGCAACTGCTGGCGGACACGCGCAAGATGCTGGCCGAGGCCTGGCCGACGGGCTGACGTCACCATCAGCCCGTCCGGCGCTTCGAGGACGAGGCCGCAGGCCGACGGGGGGTCTGGGGGCGCAGCCCTCAGAAGCCCGGCCGGGGCCCACGCGCCGGAACCACCGAAACGCCGGAGGCCTACGCGTCGTAGAGGTCCGCCTTCTTCGGCGCCGCATCCTGCACCGCCGTGCTGAGGGCCGCCGACCGCGAGCCGAACTTCTCGGTGTCCACGCCGTTCTCCTTCAGCACCTTGATCGCCGCGGCGTGCACCACCCGCAGGACCGGCGTGGCCGCCCGCAGCGCGTCGTCCGCCATGAACCGGTGCCGCCACGGCTTGTCCGCCCAGGCGTGCCGCAGACCGAACGGCTCGGGCAGGCTCAGCGAGCCGCCGAGCCAGTTCAGCAGCGGCGGGTACCAGGACAGCGGAGCCCGTGCCGTGAGCCGTACCACCTCGTCCGCGTCGACCAGCGGGAGCTTCACGGTCCGGGTCTCCCAGAATTTGACCGACTTCTGGACCTGCTTCTCCTTGGCCGCCGGCTTCGTCGTGAACAGCGGGTGCACCGGGCCGAGCGCGTGCCCGGTCACCTCGATGCGCAGCGTCTCGTGCAGCACGGTCACCGTGATCAGCATGGTGATCACCAGCTGCCCGTCCCACAGCGTCCACTGCACGCCCAGGTAGTGCCGGTCGCCCGCGCCGAACTGCTGCTTGTTGCAGATCTCCTGGATGGCGTGCGGTTTGACCTGGTACGCCTCGACGTCGGTGCCCTCCGGCCGGGCCACCGCCGACGCGTTCTCCCCGACGGGCGTGACGATCCAGTGCCGTATCGACGGCTTGGTGAAACCGCCCGTGTTCAGCGGGCCGCGCTCCAGCATGCGCAGCTGGTCGTGGATGGACCGTATGACGTCCCAGCTGCGGAACGGATGGATCTCCCGGCCGGGATCGGCGGCCACCAGGTTCTCGGCGAGCTGCCAGCTGCCCCAGCGGGTGCCCATGCCGAGGATGCCCTTGGGACCGGCGTAGAACACGGAGTTGGACTGCTGCTCGGCGGCGAGCCTGGCCAGGGACTGGCGCAGGTTCTCGGCCGCCGTCTCACTGGGGTTGGTCGGTACCGTCTCGGGCACCTTGGCGCCCACGCTGCTGCCGGACAGCAGGCCCTCCCAGCGGCCCCGCAGGTCGTGCGCCGTGCGCTCGCAGACCCGCTTGGCCAGGTACCAGCCGACCACCGGCATGATCACGGCCGCGCGCGCGTACAGGCCCCAGAACCCCGTGAACGGCATCTTGAGCAGGAAGATCACCGCGAGGGCGCCCATGGCGACCAGCAGTGTGGTGGCGAGCGCCCCGGCCCGCTTGTCCTCGCGCTTGGCGATGGTGGTGCGGATCTGGAAGACCAGCAGCCAGACCAGCAGGCCCGGCAGGAACAGCACGCCGCACAGCACCATGATCGCGCTGAGCTGGTTGTCGCGGTTCTTGCGGATGTGGTTCGCCGCGAGGCAGTGCTCCACGACGACCTGCGGCTCGGCGCCGAAGGACTGGATGAGCGGCTTGCGGCCGGCCCCCAGCATCCGGTCCACGACGGCCCGGGAGAACGCCTCGCCGAGGTTCGGCCTGAACAGCGCCATCCTGCCCGGACTGACCTTGGACTGGTGCCATTCGCTGTTGGCCTTGAGTATCTCCTCGACGTCGTTGTCCCGATAGGCCGCCGAGGCCAGCGCGAAGGTCGCCGTCTGCGCCTCGTCGCCCGTACGCGGCACCTGCGGACCGAAGATGTCCGCGTAACCGCTCTCAACGGTCATTTCCGCCCCCAGATCGACGCCGTACCTGCTTCTGCGGCCTTCCCGACTTCCCTGCCGCGCACACCTGTTGATCAGGTCATCAGCGTATCCGCAGGCGGCGGCGTGCGCCGACGGACGGCCAAAGCCGCCCGTCGGCGCACGCGCAAGCACGCGGCGGGGCACACCGGTTGCGGCGCGCCCCGGGCGATCACGCCGCGTGGCCGGTGTGTTGGCGGAGCCGTTCCGCGACCTGCGGCGGCATCGGTTCGTGCCGCGCGTACGCCCGGCTGAAGCGCGCGGTGCCGTGCGACAGGGAGCGCAGGTCGACGGCGTAGCGGCTGATCTCGATCTCGGGCACCTCGGCGCGGATCAAGGTGCGTCCGCCGGGTGTCTGCTCGGTGCCGAGCACCCGGCCGCGCCGGCCGGACAGGTCGCTCATCACGGCGCCCACGTAGTCGTCGCCGACGAGCACCGACACCTCGGCCACCGGCTCCAGCAGGTGGATCTTCGCGCCGGCCGCGGCCTCCCGCAGCGCGAGCGCGCCCGCCGTCTGGAACGCGGCGTCGGAGGAGTCCACCGAGTGCGCCTTGCCGTCCAGCAACGTGACCCGTACGTCGACCAGCCGGTGACCGGACGCGACGCCCTTGAGCGCCTGGGCCCTGACGCCCTTCTCGACGGACGGGATGAACTGCCGCGGCACGGCCCCGCCGACCACCTTGTCCACGAACTCGATGCCCGAGCCGCCCGGCAGCGGCTCCACCTCGATCTCGCAGATCGCGAACTGCCCGTGCCCGCCGGACTGCTTCACGTGCCGCCCGCGCCCGGCCGACTTGGTGGCGAACGTCTCCCGCAGCGGCACCCTGTGCGGTACGACGTCGACCTGGACGCCGTACCGGCTGCGCAGCCGCTCCAGCGCGACGTCCGCGTGGGCCTCGCCCAGGCACCACAGCACCACCTGGTGGGTGTCCTGGTTCTGCTCCAGCCGCATCGTCGGGTCCTCGGCGACGAGCCGTGCCAGGCCCTGCGAGAGCTTGTCCTCGTCCGGCTTGCTGTGCGCCTCGATGGCGAGCGGCAGCAGCGGGTCGGGCATCTCCCAGGGCGCCATGAGCAGCGGGTCGTCCTTGGCGGAGAGCGTGTCCCCGGTCTCGGCGCGGCTGAGCTTCGCCACGCACGCGAGGTCGCCCGCGACGACGTGCCCGACGGGCCGCTGCTGCTTGCCGAACGGCGTGGACAGCGCGCCGATCTTCTCGTCGACGTCGTGGTCCTCGTGGCCCCGGTCGGCGAGGCCGTGCCCGGAGACGTGGACCGTCTGGTCGGCGCGCAGGGTGCCGGAGAACACCCGGATCAGCGAGAGCCGGCCGACGTACGGGTCGGAGGACGTCTTGACGACCTCGGCGACCAGCGGGGCGTCCGGGTCGCACGGCTTCAGCTCGCGCGGCCTGCCGTCCGGTGTCGTCACGCGGGGTGCCGCGCGCTCCAGCGGGGTCGGGAACCCGCGGGTGACCAGCTCCAGCAGCTCGACCGTGCCGAGGCCCTGCCGGGCGCCGTCGGCGGCGGGGGCGGCGGCCAGGACGGGGAAGAACACGCCGCGCGCGACGGCCCGTTCCAGGTCCTGGATCAGGGTGGCGACGTCGACCTGCTCACCGCCGAGATAGCGGTCCATGAGGGTCTCGTCCTCGCTCTCCGAGATGATCCCCTCGATCAGCCGGTTGCGGGCCTCCTCGATCAGCGGCAGCTGGTCCTCGCCCGGCTCGGACTCCTTGCGCTCGCCGGTCGAGTAGTCGAACAGCTTCTGCGACAGCAGCCCGATCAGACCGGTCACGGGCGCGTGCCCGTCCGGCGCCTGCGGGCCGTGCAGCGGCAGGTAGAGCGGCAGCACGGCGTCGGGGTCGTCCGCGCCGAAGGCCTCGGCGCACAGCCGCGTCATCTCCTCGAAGTCCGAGCGCGCGGACTCCAGGTGCGTGATCACGATGGCCCGCGGCATGCCGACGGCCGCGCACTCCTCCCACACCACGCGGGTGGCGCCGTCCACGCCGTCGGAGGCGGAGACGACGAACAGGGCCGCGTCCGCGGCTCGCAGACCGGCCCTGAGCTCACCGACGAAGTCGGCGTATCCGGGGGTGTCGAGGAGATTGACCTTGGTGCCGTCCCATTCGACCGGCACCAGGGAGAGCTGCACCGAGCGCTGCTGGCGGTGCTCGATGTCGTCGTAGTCGGAGACGGTGCCGCCGTCCTCCACGCGGCCCGCCCGGTTCACCGCCCCCGCCGTCAGCGCGAGGGCTTCCACCAGGGTGGTCTTGCCCGATCCGCAGTGGCCGACCAGCACCACATTCCGTACGGACGCGGGGTGGTCGGCCGCCGTTGCCCTGCCGGCGGCTCCGGGGTGTGTGTGCGCCTTGTCGCCCATAACCTTGCCTCCCGTGCGCGGTGAGGTCACTCTGGGCGCGGGACACGCGGACACCGCGTGCTGGGCGGTCCTGCGACGCCCGCGGTCCTTCGAGCTTTCCACTCCCGCCACGGTGCGTCCATACGAGCGACGGCATCGCGGCGCGCCCGGCCGCCCCGCGCGCGTGACACGTGCGCCGGGTGCCCGGCCCTCGCACCCACGCGTGCGTGGCTACGATGGGCCAGCCGGGGGCCAGCAGGGGCCGTCCGGCGACACCGACCGTCGGGAAGGCCATGCTGAACAAGTACGCGCGTGCATTCTTCACGCGTGTCCTCACACCGTTCGCCGCGTTTCTCATCCGCCGGGGCGTCAGCCCGGACACGGTCACGCTCATCGGCACCGCCGGTGTGGTCGCGGGCGCGCTGGTCTTCTACCCCCGGGGGGAGTTCTTCTGGGGCACGGTCGTGATCACGCTGTTCGTCTTCTCCGACCTGGTCGACGGCAACATGGCCCGCCAGCTCGGCCGCTCCAGCCGCTGGGGCGCCTTCCTCGACTCCACGCTCGACCGGGTCGCCGACGGCGCGGTCTTCGGCGGCTTCGCGCTGTGGTACGCGGGCGGCGGCGACGACAACGCGCTGTGCGCGGTGTCGATCTTCTGCCTGGCCAGCGGCCAGGTCGTGTCGTACACCAAGGCACGCGGCGAGTCGATCGGGCTGCCGGTGGCCGTCAACGGGCTCGTGGAGCGCGCCGAGCGACTGGTGGTCTCGCTGGTCGCGGCCGGGCTCGCGGGCTTCGACACGTTCGGCGTGCCCGGCATCCACGTCCTGCTGCCCATCGCGCTGTGGCTCGTCGCCGTCGGCAGCATGGTCACGCTGATCCAGCGCGTCGTCACGGTCCGCCGCGAGTCCGCCGAGGCCGAGGCCGCCGACGCCCAGGACGATGAAGGCGACCAGCACAACGCCTCCCACGGCAGCGAGGCCGCGACGTGAAGGCCCGGGAACACGTCGCGGACGCGCTGTACGGCCTCGGCTGGAGCACCGTCAAGAAGCTCCCCGAGCCCGCCGCCGCACGGCTCGGCCGCACCATCGCCGACATCGCCTGGAAGCAGCGCGGCAAGGGCGTGCAGCGCCTGGAGAGCAACCTCGCGCGTGTGGTGCCGGACGCGACCCCCGAGCGGCTCGCCGAGCTCTCCCGGGCGGGCATGCGCTCCTACCTGCGCTACTGGATGGAGTCCTTCCGGCTGCCGGCCTGGAGCGCCGAGCGCGTCAGCGCCGGGGTGGAGGTCAAGGACCTGCACCGCCTGACCGACGGTCTGGCCGCCGGGAAGGGCGTGGTCCTCGCCCTGCCGCACCTGGCCAACTGGGACCTCGCCGGCGCCTGGCTCACCACGCACCTGAAGATCCCGTTCACGACCGTCGTCGAACGCCTCAGGCCCGAGACGCTCTACGACCGTTTCGTCGCCTACCGCGAGGGCCTGGGCATGGAGGTCCTGCCGCACAACGGCGGCGCCGCCTTCGGCATCCTCGCCCGGCGGCTGCGCAACGGCGGCCTGGTCTGCCTGGTCGCCGACCGTGACCTGTCCGCGTCCGGGGTGCCCGTCGACTTCTTCGGCGACACCGCCCGCATGCCCGCAGGGCCGGCGCTGCTCGCCCAGCAGACCGGCGCCCTGCTGCTGCCGGCGACGCTCTGGTACGACGACTCGCCCGTGATGCGGGGGCGGGTCCATCCCCCGATCGAGGTACCCCGGTCAGGGTCCCGCGCCGAGAAGACGTCAGTCATGACACAGGCGCTGGCAGACGCCTTCGCCACCGGGATCGCCGACCATCCGGAGGACTGGCACATGCTCCAGCGCTTGTGGCTCGCCGACCTGGAACCACGCCCGGCCGACAGCGCGGACGGGGAGCGCCCGTGAGGATCGGCATCGTCTGCCCGTACTCGTGGGACGTACCGGGCGGCGTCCAGTTCCACATCCGTGACCTGGCCGAGTACTTCCTGCGGCTCGGGCACGAGGTGTCCGTCCTGGCGCCCGCCGACGACGACACGCCGCTGCCCCCGTACGTCGTCTCCGCCGGCCGTGCGGTGCCCGTGCCGTACAACGGCTCGGTGGCCCGCCTCAACTTCGGTTTCCTCTCGGCGGCCCGGGTGCGGCGCTGGCTGCACGACGGCGCGTTCGACGTCATCCACATCCACGAGCCGACCTCGCCGTCCCTGGGCCTGCTGGCCTGCTGGGCGGCGCAGGGCCCGATCGTCGCCACCTTCCACACGTCGAACCCCCGCTCGCGCGCGATGATCGCCGCGTACTCCATCCTCCAGGCGGCCCTGGAGAAGATCAGCGCGCGGATCGCCGTCAGCGAGTACGCCCGCCGCACCCTGGTCGAGCACCTCGGCGGGGACGCCGTGGTCATCCCCAACGGCGTCGACGTCGACTTCTTCGCCAAGGCCGAGCCCAGGCCCGAGTGGCAGGGCGAGACGATCGGCTTCATCGGCCGCATCGACGAGCCCCGCAAGGGCCTGCCCGTGCTGATGAAGGCGCTGCCCAAGATCCTCACCGCCCGCCCGCAGGCCCGGCTCCTGGTCGCCGGGCGCGGCGACGAGGAGGAGGCGGTGGAGACCCTGCCCGCCGACCTGCGCTCCCGCGTCGAGTTCCTCGGCATGGTCAGCGACGAGGACAAGGCCCGGCTGCTGCGCAGCGTCGACCTGTACGTGGCGCCCAACACCGGGGGCGAGAGCTTCGGGATCATCCTGGTCGAGGCCATGTCGGCCGGGGCCCCCGTCCTCGCCTCCGACCTCGACGCCTTCGCGCAGGTCCTGGACCGGGGCGCGGCGGGCGAGCTGTTCCCGAACGAGGACGCGGACGCGCTCGCCGAGACGGCCGTGCGCCTCCTGGAGGACTCGGCCCGCCGCGCGGAACTGCGCGAGCGCGGCAGCAGCCACGTACGCCGCTTCGACTGGTCCACGGTCGGCGCGGACATCCTGTCGGTCTACGAGACGGTCACGGCGGGCGCGGCGGCGGTGGCGGCGGACGACAGGACGACGGGGCTCAGGGCACGGCTGGGGCTGGCGCGGGACTGACGCGGTGCCGAGCGCGGGACCGACGGCGACGCGGCCGGCACCGGCCGGATCGCGCCCCGGTAGCCTCGGCGCGTGACCGCAACTCTCATCTGGATCCTTGTCGCACTCGTGGCCGTGGGCCTCTACCTGAGCTGGACCGCGGGCCGCCTCGACCGGCTGCACGCCCGGATCGACGCCGCCCGCGCCGCGCTCGACGCGCAGCTGCTCAGAAGGGCCTCCGTCGCCCAGGAACTGGCCACCTCGGGCGTGCTCGACCCGGCCGCGTCCATCGTGCTGTACGAGGCCGCGCACGCCGCGCGGCAGGCCGAGGAGGAGCAGCGGGAGGTCGCCGAGAGCGAGCTGAGCCAGGCCCTGCGCGCGGTGTTCGGCGAGGCGCCGCAGGTGGAGGCGGTGCGGGAGGCGCCCGGCGGTGAGGAGGCCGCCCGGGAGCTGACGGAGGCGGTGCGCAAGGTGCCGATGGCCCGGCGCTTCCACAACGACGCCGTGCGCGCGGCACGCGCGCTGCGCCGGCACCGCAAGGTGCGCTGGTTCCGGCTGGCCGGTCACGCGCCGTTCCCGCTGGCCTTCGAGATGGACGACGAGCCTCCGGCGGCGCTGGTGGACCGGTCGTCCTAGCCGCTGTCCCCTGCCCTGGTGGACCGGTCGTCCCGGCGGCCGTTCACCGGCCGTTCCGGCTGCCGAAATGCGGCGGGCCGCATTTCCTGGCCGGCCGCTTCTGCTGATCGGCCGGTATCCGGCCGATATCCGCCCCCGCGGCAGGAAAAACGATCCACCACCTTCCCATTGGCCCTTGCTGTGGCCTGGTCCCCTCACGTTTCCTCAGTGATGCAGAATCCCTCTTTCCCATCAGTGAGGTCACCCGTGTCCAGCACCGAGAACCAGGCTCCCGAGACCGGCACCGCCCGCGTGAAGCGCGGCATGGCCGAGCAGCTCAAGGGCGGCGTGATCATGGACGTCGTCACGCCGGAGCAGGCGAAGATCGCCGAGGACGCGGGCGCCGTCGCCGTCATGGCCCTGGAGCGGGTCCCGGCCGACATCCGCAAGGACGGCGGCGTGGCCCGGATGTCCGACCCGGACATGATCGAGGGCATCATCGACGCGGTGTCCATCCCCGTGATGGCCAAGTCCCGCATCGGCCACTTCGTCGAGGCCCAGGTCCTGCAGTCGCTCGGCGTCGACTACATCGACGAGTCCGAGGTCCTGACCCCGGCCGACGAGGTCAACCACTCGGACAAGTGGGCCTTCACCACCCCCTTCGTCTGCGGCGCCACCAACCTCGGTGAGGCCCTGCGCCGCATCGCCGAGGGCGCGGCCATGATCCGCTCCAAGGGCGAGGCCGGCACCGGCAACGTCGTGGAGGCCGTCCGCCACCTGCGCCAGATCAAGAACGAGATCGCCCGCCTGCGCGGCTACGACAACAACGAGCTGTACGCCGCCGCCAAGGAGCTGCGCGCCCCGTACGAGCTGGTCAAGGAGACCGCCGAGCTGGGCAAGCTCCCGGTCGTGCTGTTCTCCGCCGGTGGCGTCGCCACCCCCGCCGACGCCGCCCTGATGCGTCAGCTCGGCGCCGAGGGCGTCTTCGTCGGCTCCGGCATCTTCAAGTCCGGCGACCCGGCCAAGCGGGCCGCCGCCATCGTCAAGGCCACCACCTTCTACGACGACCCCAAGATCATCGCGGACGCGTCCCGCAACCTCGGCGAGGCCATGGTCGGCATCAACTGCGACACCCTCCCCGAGACCGAGCGCTACGCCAACCGCGGCTGGTAAGCATCATGAACACTCCTGTCGCAGGCGTCCTGGCCCTCCAGGGCGACGTACGGGAGCACCTGGTCGCCCTGGCCGCGGCCGATGCCGTGGCCAGGCCGGTCAGGCGCCCCGAGGAACTCGCCGAGGTCGACGGCCTCGTCATACCCGGCGGCGAGTCCACCACCATCTCCAAACTGGCTGTCCTCTTCGGCCTCATGGAACCGCTGCGCGCACGCGTGCGTGCCGGCATGCCCGTCTACGGCACCTGCGCGGGCATGATCATGCTCGCCGACAAGATCGTCGACCCGCGCTCGGGCCAGGAGACGGTCGGCGGCATCGACATGATCGTGCGCCGCAACGCCTTCGGACGCCAGAACGAGTCCTTCGAGGCGGCCCTCGACGTCAAGGGCATCGCGGGAGACCCGGTGGAGGGCGTCTTCATCCGCGCCCCCTGGGTCGAGTCCGTCGGCGCGGCGGCCGAGGTGCTCGCCGAGCACGACGGCCACATCGTCGCGGTCCGCCAGGGCAACGCGCTCGCCACGTCGTTCCACCCGGAACTGACCGGCGACCACCGCGTGCACGCGCTGTTCGTCGACATGGTGCGCGCGAACGCGGGAGCGGAGTCCTTGTAGGATTCCTGCGTTCGTTGCAGGGATGGGTTACGCGAAGGAGACAGGCAGATGTCCGGCCACTCTAAATGGGCCACGACGAAGCACAAGAAGGCCGTCATCGATGCCAAGCGCGGCAAGCTCTTCGCGAAGCTGATCAAGAACATCGAGGTCGCGGCGCGGATGGGCGGCGCCGACCCCGAGGGCAACCCGACGCTGTACGACGCGATCCAGAAGGCCAAGAAGTCGTCGGTCCCCAACAAGAACATCGACTCCGCGGTCAAGCGCGGCGCCGGCCTGGAGGCCGGTGGCGCCGACTACGAGACGATCATGTACGAGGGCTACGGCCCGAACGGCGTCGCGGTCCTCATCGAGTGCCTCACCGACAACCGCAACCGCGCCGCCTCCGAGGTGCGCGTCGCCATGACCCGCAACGGCGGCTCCATGGCCGACCCCGGCTCGGTGTCCTACCTGTTCAACCGCAAGGGCGTCGTGATCGTCCCCAAGGGCGAGCTCACCGAGGACGACGTCCTCGCCGCGGTCCTGGACGCGGGCGCCGAGGAGGTCAACGACCTCGGCGAGACCTTCGAGGTCATCAGCGAGGCCACCGACCTGGTCGCGGTCCGCACCGCCCTGCAGGACGCGGGCATCGACTACGACTCCGCCGACGCCAACTTCGTCCCGACCATGCAGGTCGAGCTGGACGAGGAGGGCGCCAAGAAGATCTTCAAGCTGATCGACGCGCTCGAGGACAGCGACGACGTGCAGAACGTCTTCGCCAACTTCGACGTCAGCGACGAGATCATGGAGAAGGTCGACGCGTAACGCCGCCGCGAACTCAGCACGCCGAACGGGCCGACGGGACACCCCCGTCGGCCCGTCGTGTTGCCGGGCGTTGTCGGTGGCACCCGATAGCCTGCACAAACAGGTGATCGAAGGGAGGGGGCGTCAGGTGCGCGTACTGGGGGTGGACCCGGGGCTGACCCGGTGCGGGGTCGGTGTCGTCGAGGGCGTCGCCGGACGGCCGCTGGCCATGCTGGGCGTCGGCGTCGTGCGCACGTCCGCCGACGCGGACCTCGGCCACCGCCTCGTCGCCATCGAGCAGGGCCTGGAGCAGTGGCTCGACGAACACCGCCCGGAGTACGTGGCGGTGGAGCGCGTCTTCAGCCAGCACAACGTCCGTACGGTGATGGGCACCGCCCAGGCCAGCGCCGTCGCCCTGCTGTGCGCCTCCCGCCGCGGCATCCCCGTCGCCCTGCACACCCCGAGCGAGGTCAAGGCCGCCGTCACCGGCTCGGGACGCGCCGACAAGGCCCAGGTGGGCGCCATGGTCACCCGGCTGCTGCGGCTCGCCGCGCCCCCGAAACCGGCCGACGCCGCCGACGCCCTCGCCCTCGCCATCTGCCACATCTGGCGCGCCCCCGCGCACAACCGCCTCCAGCAGGCCGCCGCCCTGCACGCCACCCGCGCATCGCAGCCATCGCACGCATCGAAAGGCCGTACGGCATGATCGCCTTCGTCAGCGGCACGGTCGCCGCGCTCGCCCCCGACGCCGCGGTCGTCGAGGTCGGCGGCGTCGGCATGGCCGTCCAGTGCACGCCGAACACGCTGTCCACGCTCCGCGTCGGTCGGCCCGCCAAACTCGCCACGTCCCTGGTCGTGCGGGAGGACTCCCTCACGCTGTACGGCTTCGCGGACGACGACGAGCGGCAAACGTTCGAACTGCTCCAGACCGCCAGCGGCGTCGGCCCCCGGCTCGCCCAGGCGATGCTGGCCGTGCACAGCCCCGACGCCCTGCGGCGCGCCGTGTCCACCGGGGACGAGAAGGCGCTCACCGCGGTCCCCGGCATCGGCAAGAAGGGCGCCCAGAAGCTGCTGCTGGAACTGAAGGACCGCCTGGGCGAGCCGCTCGGCGCGCCCGCCGTGGGAACCCCGCCCGCCGCGGGCTGGCGCGACCAGCTGCACGCCGCCCTGATCGGCCTCGGCTACGCGACCCGCGAGGCCGACGAGGCGGTCGCCGCCGTCGCCCCGCAGGCCGAGGCCGCCGAAGGCACGCCCCAGGTGGGGCAGTTGCTGAGGGCGGCGCTGCAGACCCTGAATAGAACGCGCTGAGCACCACGCGGGACCCCCGGACCGCACCGGCCGGAAACCACCCCGCAGGCATTGACCGGAAACCGCCCCGTGGGGCGCCTGCGACCGCCCGGCCCGTGAAAACCCCCGCGCACCTTTCGACCCCTCCGACCGCGACCCCGAGGCACACTCCATGAACTGGGACGACACGACCGACAGCACCGCGGCCGAGCGGCTGGTCGGCCCCGTCGCCGACCGTGAGGACCAGGCCGTCGAGGCCGCACTGCGCCCCAAGGACCTGGGCGAGTTCATCGGCCAGGAGAAGGTCCGCGAACAGCTCGACCTCGTGCTGCGCGCCGCACGCGCGCGTGGCGCCACCGCCGACCACGTGCTGCTCTCCGGCGCCCCCGGCCTCGGCAAGACCACCCTGTCCATGATCATCGCGGCCGAGATGGACGCCCCCATCCGCATCACCTCGGGACCCGCCATCCAGCACGCCGGCGACCTCGCGGCGATCCTGTCCTCCCTGCAGGAGGGCGAGGTCCTCTTCCTCGACGAGATCCACCGCATGTCGCGGCCCGCCGAGGAGATGCTCTACATGGCGATGGAGGACTTCCGCGTCGACGTCATCGTCGGCAAGGGCCCCGGCGCCACCGCCATTCCCCTGGAACTCCCGCCGTTCACCCTGGTCGGCGCCACCACACGCGCGGGACTGCTGCCGCCCCCGCTGCGCGACCGCTTCGGCTTCACCGCGCACATGGAGTTCTACGAGCCCGCCGAACTGGAGCGCGTCATCCACCGCTCGGCGCGCCTCCTCGACGTCGAGATCGACACCGCCGGAGCCGCCGAGATCGCCGGCCGCTCGCGCGGCACGCCCCGCATCGCCAACCGCCTGCTGCGCCGCGTCCGCGACTACGCCCAGGTCAAGGCCGACGGCGTGATCACCAGGGACATCGCCGCCGCGGCCCTCGCGGTCTACGAGGTCGACGCCCGCGGCCTCGACCGCCTCGACCGCGCCGTGCTGGAGGCACTGCTCAAGCTGTTCGGCGGCGGTCCCGTCGGCCTGTCGACGCTCGCGGTCGCCGTGGGGGAGGAGCGCGAGACCGTCGAGGAGGTCGCCGAGCCGTTCCTCGTCCGGGAAGGGCTGCTCGCCCGCACCCCGCGCGGCCGGGTCGCCACGCCCGCGGCATGGGCGCATCTCGGCCTCGCGCCGCCCCGTTCGCAGAGCGGGGGAAACGGACAACAGGACCTGTTCGGGGCGTGACGGCGAGCGCATTCGCCGAGGCAGGAACCCGGGTGCCATGCTGAGCGTTGTTCCTTGCGCGCGGACTCGCTTAGACTCCGCCGATGCCGCCTTTGCCGGTGGCATCGCACACCCCCAACCATCAGGCCGTTCACCAACGCGGTCGCGTGAAGGAAGTTCCGACCCGTGAGTCTCCTGACCCTCCTCCCGTTCATCGTGCTCATCGGGGCCATGTTCCTCATGACCCGCTCGGCCAAGAAGAAGCAGCAGCAGGCCATCGACATGCGGAACCAGATGCAGCCCGGTTCCGGCGTCCGCACCATCGGGGGCATGTACGCCACGGTCAAGGAGGTCAACGAGGACACGGTCCTCCTCGACGCCGGCCCCGGCGTCGAGCTGCTCTTCGCGAAGAACTCCATCGGTGCCGTCCTGACCGACGACGAGTACAACCGCATCGTCCACGGCATCGAGCACGACCTGAAGTCCGACGCCGACATCGTCCCGGACGACGCCTCCTCCCTCACCGAGACCGACGAGCCCTCCGCTGCCGCCGACTCCGACGACACGCCCGTCGACCTCGGCAAGAAGGACGAGGCCGCGGCCGACGAGCCGGCCGCCTCCGCCGAGGCGAAGACGGACGAGGCGCCGAAGAAGACCGACGGCGACTCCGAGGCGAGGTAGTCGCGCCCCGGGGCGTGCGGGCGCGGGCCCGCACACTCCTGGGCCTGCGCAGCTCGCACGGGGGATCCCGACACCATGTCATGCCGCCCGCGCGCCCACCCGGCGTGAGAGCGGCCCGAGAGGGAGTACGAGAAGGTGGCAGCACCTAAAAAGGGCCGGAACGCGAGCGCCCAGAGCAAGCCGGGGCGCTCGCTGGCCTTGATCCTGATCGCCATCGTGGCGCTCACCGGGGGAATGTACGCCTCCGGGCACACCACTCCGCGTCTCGGCATCGACCTGGCCGGCGGTACGAGCATCACGCTCCGGGCGGTTCCCGAGGCCGGCCAGGAGAACGCGATCAACAAGACCAACATGGACACCGCGGTCTCCATCATGGAACGCCGTGTCAATGGTCTGGGTGTCTCGGAGGCCGAGGTCCAGACACAGGGCGATCGCAACATCATCGTCAACATCCCCAAGGGCACCAACTCCAAGCAGGCCCGGGACCAGGTGGGCACCACCGCCAAGCTCTACTTCCGCCCGGTCGTCGCCACCGAGATCTCGGGCGGCGCCGCGCCGGCCAGCCCCTCGCCGAGTCCCTCCACCGGCGCGACCGGCAAGGACGGCGACGAGAAGGCGACCTCCTCGCCCTCCGCGGGCAGCTCCGCGACCCCGTCGGCGAGCGCCACCACGCAGGGCCGCCCCGCCAGTGACGCCCTGAAGGCCAGCCCCACCCCCTCCGCGTCCGCCTCCGGCAACGCCTCCCCGAGCGCCACGCCGTCCGCCGACTCCGGCGCACCCGCGGGCGACGCCAAGCTCCAGGAGCAGTACGCCGCGCTGGACTGCACCAAGCCCGCCGTCCGCGCCAAGGCCGGCGACGGCGCCAAGCCCGAGGACTCCACGGTCGCCTGCGGCCGCAACTCGCAGGGCCAGTGGCAGAAGTACATCCTCGGCCCGGCCGAGGTCGACGGCACGGACGTCGACGAGGCGCAGGCGGTCTTCAACACGCAGACCGGTGCCGGCTGGACCGTCACGATGGACTTCACGGACAAGGGATCCAAGAAGTTCGCCAGCATCACCGGCAAGCTGGCCAAGAACCAGTCCCCGCAGAACCAGTTCGCCATCGTCCTCGACGGCGAGGTCGTCTCCGACCCGTACGTCAGCCAGGCCCTCACCGGCGGCAACGCGGAGATCTCCGGCAACTTCGACCAGGAGTCCGCGCAGAACCTCGCCAACATGCTGTCGTACGGCGCCCTGCCGCTGACCTTCCGCGAGGACAGCGTCACCACGGTGACCGCGGCGCTCGGCGGCGAGCAGCTGGAGGCCGGCCTCATCGCCGGCGCGATCGGCCTGGCGCTGGTCGTCATCTACCTGCTGGTGTACTACCGCGGCCTGTCGTTCATCGCCATCGCCTCGCTGCTGGTCTCCGCGGCCCTCACGTACGTGATCATGTCGCTGCTCGGCCCTGCCATCGGCTTCGCGCTGAACCTCCCGGCCGTGTGCGGCGCCATCGTCGCCATCGGCATCACCGCGGACTCGTTCATCGTGTACTTCGAACGCGTCCGCGACGAGATCCGCGAAGGCCGCACGCTGCGCCCCGCCGTCGAGCGGGCCTGGCCGCGCGCCCGGCGCACCATCCTGGTCTCCGACTTCGTGTCCTTCCTCGCCGCCGCGGTGCTCTTCATCGTCACCGTCGGCAAGGTGCAGGGCTTCGCGTTCACCCTCGGCCTCACCACCGTGCTCGACGTGGTCGTGGTGTTCCTCTTCACCAAGCCGCTGCTCACGCTGATGGCCCGCCGCGACTTCTTCGCGAGCGGCCACAAGTGGTCCGGCCTCGACCCGAAGAGCCTGGGTGCCAAGCCCCCGCTGCGCCGCACCCGCCGTCCCGTCCATGCGGCCGCCGGCCCCGTCGACCCGAAGGAGGCGTGAGACGATGTCGAAACTCGGCACCCTCGGCGCCCGACTGCACCGCGGCGAGGTCGGCTACGACTTCGTCAAGAACCGCAAGATCTGGTACGGCATCTCCATCCTGATCACCATCACGGCCATCGTCGGCCTGGCGGTGCGCGGCCTGAACATGGGCATCGAGTTCCAGGGCGGAGCGGTCTTCACCACGCCCAAGAACACGAGCGTCTCCGTGGCCCAGGCCGAGGAGTACGCCGAAGAGGCGTCCGGCCACGACGCGATCGTGCAGCAGCTCGGCGACGGCAGCATGCGCATCCAGGTCGCCGGCATCGACACCGGCGCGGCCGACCGGATCAAGGACTCGCTCGCCGAGGACCTCAAGATCGACGCCGAGCAGATCAACGCGGACCTGGTCGGCCCCAGCTGGGGCGACCAGATCGCCGACAAGGCCTGGCAGGGCCTCGGCATCTTCATGGTCCTCGTCGTGATCTACCTGGCGATCGCCTTCGAGTGGCGCATGGCGCTCGCCGCGTTCGTCGCGCTGATCCACGACATCACCATCACCGTCGGCATCTACGCCCTGGTGGGCTTCGAGGTCACGCCGGGCACGGTGATCGGTCTGCTGACCATTCTCGGTTACTCGCTCTACGACACGGTCGTCGTCTTCGACAGCCTCAAGGAACAGACGCGGGACATCACCCGGCAGACCCGCTGGACGTACAGCGAGATCGCCAACCGGTCGATCAACAGCACCCTGGTGCGGTCGATCAACACCACGGTCGTCGCGCTGCTGCCGGTGGCGGGCCTGCTGTTCATCGGTGGCGGTGTCCTCGGCGCGGGCATGCTCAACGACATCTCGCTGTCGCTGTTCGTCGGCCTCGCCGCCGGCGCGTACTCGTCGATCTTCATCGCCACGCCGCTCGTCGCCGACCTCAAGGAACTCGAGCCGCCGATGAAGGCGCTCAAGAAGCGGGTGCTGGCCAAGCGCGCTCAGGCCGCGGCCAAGGGCGAGCCGCTGGACGGCTCCGCCGAGGACACCTCCGCCGAGGACGAGCTGGACGCGGACGCGGACGACGAGGCCCCCGCCGTCGTCGGCCCGCGCAGCCAGCCCGCGTCCCGTGCCCGGGGCCGCGGCCGCTCCTCGGGGAAGCGGCGATGACCGGCATCCAGGAGCTGCTCCTCAGCCGCATCCGGGACGTGGCCGACTACCCGGAGCCGGGCGTGATGTTCAAGGACATCACCCCGCTCCTGGCGGACCCGGCGGCCTTCACCGCGCTCACCGACGCGCTCGCGGAGATCGCCGAGCGGGCCGGCGCCACCAAGGTCGTCGGCCTGGAGGCCCGGGGCTTCATCCTCGGCGCCCCGGTCGCCGTCCGCGCCGGCCTCGGCTTCATCCCGGTGCGCAAGGCGGGCAAGCTCCCCGGAGCCACCCTCGGCCAGGCCTACGAGCTGGAGTACGGCTCGGCGGAGATCGAGGTGCACGCCGAGGACCTGTCCGCCGGTGACCGCGTCCTCATCGTCGACGACGTCCTCGCCACCGGCGGCACCGCGGAGGCCGCGATCCAGCTCATCCGCAGGGCGGGCGCCGAGGTCGCGGGCCTCGCGGTCCTCATGGAACTCGGCTTCCTCGGCGGCCGGGCCCGTCTGGAAGCGGCCCTCGCCGGCGCCCCACTGCAGGCGCTGCTCACCGTCTAGAGGATCTGCGGCCGGGCCGGACGCACCGGCACGGCAGCGCGGAGGCGGGTCCGGAGAAATCCGGCGCCCGCCTCTCGCGTTTCCCCGGTGGACAGGGCTCACAATGGTCTGAAGGGGATCCCCCGCTCCGGGATCGCTACCATGGGGTCTCCGGAGCCTGACCGAGGGACCCGGATCGTGCACGAGGAGCCCTCTTGCCAGACGAGGCCCAGCCCCTGACCGCCGCGAAGCCCGAGTCCGCCTCGGCCGCCGCGGCCAAGCCCGCGCCGAGCACGCCCCAGGCGAAGAACGACCCCAGCGGGCCGGTCCAGCACGCGCAGTCGGCGCCCGTCGACAAGCCGGCCGAGGAGTCCCGGCCCAAACCGGTGCCCGCCGAGCGCCCCGCGCAGCCTCCCGTGGTCCGCTCACCCGTCGGGCAGCCCGCACGCTCCGGCTCCTCCAACCGCGTCCGGGCCCGCCTCGCCCGGCTCGGCGTCCAGCGCGCCAACTCGTACAACCCGGTCCTGGAGCCCCTGCTGCGGATAGTGCGCAGCAACGACCCCAAGATCGAGACGGCCACGCTTCGCCAGATCGAGCGTGCCTACCAGGTCGCCGAGCGCTGGCACCGGGGCCAGAAGCGCAAGAGCGGCGACCCCTACATCACGCACCCCCTCGCCGTCACCACGATCCTCGCCGAACTGGGCATGGACCCGGCCACGCTGATGGCCGGTCTGCTGCACGACACCGTCGAGGACACCGAGTACGGCCTGGCGGACCTGCGCCGCGACTTCGGCGACGTGGTCGCGCTGCTCGTGGACGGCGTCACCAAGCTCGACAAGGTCAAGTTCGGCGAGGCCGCGCAGGCCGAGACCGTGCGCAAGATGGTCGTCGCCATGGCCAAGGACCCGCGCGTGCTGGTCATCAAGCTCGCCGACCGCCTGCACAACATGCGCACCATGCGCTACCTCAAGCGCGAGAAGCAGGAGAAGAAGGCGCGCGAGACCCTGGAGATCTACGCGCCGCTCGCCCATCGCCTGGGCATGAACACCATCAAGTGGGAGCTGGAGGACCTCGCCTTCGCGATCCTCTACCCCAAGATGTACGACGAGATCGTCCGCCTCGTCGCCGAGCGCGCCCCCAAGCGCGACGAGTACCTCGCCATAGTGACCGACGAGGTGCAGCAGGACCTGCGCGCCGCCCGCATCAAGGCCACCGTCACGGGCCGCCCCAAGCACTACTACAGCGTCTACCAGAAGATGATCGTCCGCGGCCGTGACTTCGCGGAGATCTACGACCTGGTGGGCATCCGCGTCCTCGTGGACACCGTCCGCGACTGCTACGCGGCCCTCGGCACGGTGCACGCGCGATGGAATCCGGTCCCCGGCCGGTTCAAGGACTACATCGCGATGCCCAAGTTCAACATGTACCAGTCGCTGCACACGACGGTCATCGGCCCCGGCGGCAAACCCGTCGAACTGCAGATCCGCACCTTCGACATGCACCGCCGCGCCGAGTACGGCATCGCCGCGCACTGGAAGTACAAGCAGGAGGCCGTCGCCGGCGCCTCCAAGGTGCGCACCGACGCGCCCAGGGCGTCCGGCAAGGACAAGGACGCCATCAACGACATGGCGTGGCTGCGGCAGCTGCTGGACTGGCAGAAGGAGACCGAGGACCCCGGCGAGTTCCTGGAGTCCCTGCGCTTCGACCTCTCCCGCAACGAGGTCTTCGTCTTCACCCCCAAGGGCGATGTCATCGCGCTCCCGGCCGGGGCCACCCCGGTCGACTTCGCGTACGCCGTCCACACGGAGGTCGGCCACCGCACGATAGGAGCACGGGTCAACGGCCGGCTGGTGCCGCTGGAGTCCACCCTGGACAACGGCGACCTGGTGGAGGTGTTCACCTCCAAGGCGGCCGGCGCGGGCCCCTCCCGCGACTGGCTCGGCTTCGTCAAGTCGCCGCGGGCCCGCAACAAGATCCGCGCGTGGTTCTCCAAGGAGCGCCGTGACGAGGCGATAGAGCAGGGCAAGGACGCCATCGTCCGCGCGATGCGCAAGCAGAACCTGCCGATCCAGCGCATCCTGACCGGCGACTCGCTCGTCACGCTCGCGCACGAGATGCGCTACTCGGACATCTCCGCGCTGTACGCGGCGATCGGCGAGGGCCACGTCTCGGCGCAGAACATCGTGCAGAAGCTGGTGCAGGCCCTCGGCGGCGAGGAGGCCGCCACCGAGGAGATCGACGAGTCGGTCCCGCCGTCCCGCGGCCGCAGCCGCAAGCGCCGCACCAGCTCCGATCCCGGCGTCGTCGTCAAGGGCGTCGAGGACGTGTGGGTGAAACTGGCCCGCTGCTGCACCCCGGTGCCCGGCGACCCCATCATCGGGTTCGTCACCCGCGGCAGCGGCGTATCGGTGCACCGCAGCGACTGCGTCAACGTCGACTCGCTGTCCCGCGAACCCGAGCGCATCCTCGACGTCGAGTGGGCGCCCACCCAGTCCTCGGTGTTCCTGGTGGCCATCCAGGTGGAGGCGCTGGACCGCTCCCGGCTGCTGTCGGACGTCACCCGCGTCCTGTCCGACCAGCACGTGAACATCCTGTCCGCGGCCGTCCAGACCTCCCGCGACCGCGTCGCCACCTCCCGCTTCACCTTCGAGATGGGCGACCCCAAGCACCTCGGGCACGTCCTGAAGGCGGTCAGGGGAGTGGAAGGCGTGTACGACGTGTACCGCGTGACGTCGGCGCGCAACAGGACGTAGACCCGCGCACGCGCACGACGAAGGGGGCTTGCCGTACCGCGTACGGCAAGCCCCCTTCGTCTCTGTCGGCGTGGGTCAGCCGCCGAACTCCTGCAGGCCCTTCAGAGCCTGGTCCAAGAGCGCCTGGCGGCCCTCCAGCTCGCGCTCCAGCTTGTCGGCCTTGGCGTTGTTGCCCTGGGCGCGGGCCTGCTCGATCTGGCGCTTGAGCTTGTCCACCGCTGCCTGCAGCTGGCCGGTCAGACCCTCGGCACGCGCGCGTGCCTCCGGGTTCGTCCGGCGCCACTCGGCCTCCTCGGCCTCCTGGATGGCCCGCTCCACGGCGTGCATCCGGCCCTCGACCTTCGGCCGGGCGTCGCGCGGCACGTGGCCGATGGCCTCCCAGCGCTCGTTGATCGCGCGGAAGGCGGCGCGGGCGGCCTTCAGGTCCGTCACGGGGAGGATCTTCTCGGCCTCGTGGGCCAGCTCCTCCTTCAGCTTCAGGTTCTCGGCCTGCTCGGCGTCACGCTCGGCGAACACCGAGCTGCGGGCGGCGAAGAAGACGTCCTGGGCGCCCCGGAACCGGTTCCACAGGTCGTCCTCGTGCTCGCGCTGGGCGCGGCCCGCGGCCTTCCACTCCGTCATCAGCTCGCGGTACCGGGCGGCCGTCGGGCCCCAGTCCGTCGAACCCGACAGCGACTCCGCCTCGGCGACCAGCCGTTCCTTGATCCGGCGGGCCTCCTCGCGCTGCGCGTCCAGCTGCGCGAAGTGCTGCTTGCGCCGCTTGGAGAACGCCGAGCGCGCGTGCGAGAAGCGGTGCCACAGCTCGTCGTCGGACTTGCGGTCCAGTCGCGGCAGGCCCTTCCAGGTGTCCACCAGCGCCCGCAGCCGCTCACCGGCCGCCCGCCACTGGTCGGACTGCGCCAGCTCCTCCGCCTCGGCGACCAGCGCCTCCTTGGCCCTGCGCGCCTCGTCGGACTGCTTGGCCCGCTGCGCCTTGCGCTCCTCGCGGCGCTTGTCCACCAGCTCCACGAGCTTGTCCAGCCGGACCCGCAGGGCGTCCAGGTCGCCCACCGCGTGATGCGCGTCGACCTGCTCACGCAGGTGGTCGATGGCCGCCATGGCGTCCTTCGACGACAGGTCGGTGGTCTTCACCCGCTTCTCGAGGAGGCCGATCTCGACAACCAGGCCCTCGTACTTGCGCTCGAAGTAGGCCAGTGCCTCGTCAGGGGAGCCTGCCTGCCAGGAGCCGACGACCTTCTCGCCGTCGGCCGTCCGCACGTACACGGTCCCCGTCTCGTCGACGCGGCCCCACGGGTCGCTGCTCACAGCGCCTCCTCCACATGATGCCTGCGAGGGGCTGTCGAGCTCCCCCGGGCATCGTCCACAGTTTCGTCACGGCCAACATAGGCGACCGGCGGGGCGGCTGTCCGCATCCCGCGCGACCGAAATTCCGCAGTTGGGGGTCAGGATTTCGTGACGGTCGCCTTGTTGATGACCACCGTCGCGTTCGGTGCTCCGTCACCGGCTCCGGTGCTCTCGCCCGCCTTGGCGATCTTCTGCAGCACCTTCATGCCCGACGCGGAGACAGTACCGAACGGGGTGTAGCTGGGCGGCAGCTTGCTGTCCTCGTAGACCAGGAAGAACTGGCTGCCGCCGCTGTTCTTCTGCCCCGTGTTGGCCATCGCGACGGTGCCCTTGGGGTAGGTGTTGCCCTTCAGGCTTTTGTCCTTCAGGTTCTCGTCCGGGATCGTGTAGCCGGGGCCGCCGGTGCCCTTGCCCGTGGGGTCGCCGCACTGCAGCACGTAGATGCCGTTGGTGGTGAGGCGGTGGCACTTCGTGTGGTCGAAGTAGCCCTTCGAGGCGAGGAAGCTGAAGGAGTTGACGGTGTGCGGGGCCGCCGCCGTCTTCAGGTCGATGTCTATGTCGCCGCAGGTCGTCGCCAGCTTCATCGTGTACTGCGCGGACTTGTCGATCGTCATCGCAGGCTCCTTCTTCCAGGTCTGCGACGCGGCCTTGCCCGGGGCGGGCTTCTCGCACGGGTCGGGCGCCTTGCCGGGCGCCGACGCGCTCGGGCTGACCTCCGCGTTCGCGTTGGTCTTGTCGTCACCCTTGAGCGCCCCGGTCGTGTACAGCGCGACGCTGCCCACCACGACCACGCCGAGGACCGACGCGATCACGGCGTTGCGCATCCGCGCCTTGCGCCGTGCCGACGTGCGGCGCTGCTGCTGCCTCAAGAACTTCTCCCGGGCGAGCTGACGCCGCCGCTGCTCCTGGCTGACCACCGGGTTCTCTCCTCATGCGTCTCGTGTGCCGACCGGTACGCGTGCGTGGGGCGAGCCGGCCGCCTGCGTGTGCCCCGTACCGTATATGGGTTCACTGTGGAATCGGCAGCGCCGGTAGGCTCTGACCACGGGCGCAGCCCGGGCACAACCCCACCCGAACCGATACAAACGAAGGACGATCGTGCTCATTGCCGGGTTCCCCGCCGGGGCCTGGGGGACGAACTGTTATCTCGTCGCCCCCGCCGCCGGTGAGGAGTGCGTGATCATCGACCCCGGCCACCAGGCCGCCCAGGGCGTCGAGCAGACACTGAAGAAGCATCGGCTCAAGCCCGTCGCCGTCGTCCTCACCCACGGCCACATCGACCACGTGGCCTCGGTCGTCCCGGTGTGCGGCGCGCACGACGTGCCGGCCTGGATCCACCCCGAGGACCGGTACATGATGAGCGACCCCGAGAAGGCGCTCGGCCGTTCCATCGGGATGCCGCTGATGGGCGAGCTGACCGTGGGGGAGCCCGACGACGTCAAGGAACTCGCCGACGGCGCGCGGTTGGAGCTGGCGGGCCTGGAGTTCTCCGTCGCGCACGCGCCGGGCCATACCAAGGGGTCGGTGACCTTCCGGATGCCCGAGGCGGCGGACATTCCGCCGGTGTTCTTCTCGGGCGACCTGCTGTTCGCCGGTTCCGTCGGACGCACCGACCTGCCCGGCGGTGACATGGCCGAGCTGCTCGACTCGCTGGCCCGCGTGTGCCTGCCGCTCGACGACTCGACCGTGGTGCTGTCCGGCCACGGCCCCCAGACGACCATCGGCCAGGAACGCGCCACCAACCCCTATCTGCGGCAGGTGGCGGCCGGCCAGGGAGCGCCCCCGGCTCCCCGACGAGGAATGTGACGAGACCTTCCGTGAGCACCTTCAAGGCCCCCAAGGGCACGTACGACCTGATCCCGCCGGACTCCGCGACGTACCTGGCGGTCCGCGAGGCCATCGCCGCCCCGCTGCGGAACGCCGGCTACGGCTACATCGAGACGCCCGGCTTCGAGAACGTCGAGCTGTTCGCGCGCGGTGTCGGCGAGTCCACCGACATCGTCACCAAGGAGATGTACGCCTTCGAGACCAAGGGAGGCGACAGGCTCGCCCTGCGCCCGGAGGGCACGGCCTCCGTCCTGCGCGCCGCGCTGGAGGCCAACCTGCACAAGGCGGGCAACCTCCCGGTCAAGCTCTGGTACTCGGGCTCCTACTACCGCTACGAGCGTCCGCAGAAGGGCCGTTACCGCCACTTCTCGCAGGTCGGTGCCGAGGCGATCGGCGCGGAGGACCCGGCGCTGGACGCCGAGCTGATCATCCTGGCCGACCAGGCGTACCGCTCGCTGGGCCTGCGCGACTTCAGGATCCTGCTCAACTCCCTCGGCGACAAGGAGTGCCGGCCGGTGTACCGGGCCGCGCTGCAGGACTTCCTGCGCGGCCTGGACCTCGACGAGGACACCCTGCGGCGCGCGGACATCAACCCGCTGCGGGTGCTCGACGACAAGCGGGAGTCGGTCCAGAAGCAGCTCACCGGCGCGCCGCTGCTGCGCGACTACCTGTGCGACGCGTGCAAGGCGTACCACGAGGAGGTCCGCGAGCTGATCGGCGCGGCGGGCGTCGTCTTCGAGGACGACCCGAAGCTGGTGCGCGGCCTGGACTACTACACGCGCACCACCTTCGAGTTCGTCCACGACGGGCTCGGCTCGCAGTCCGCGGTGGGCGGCGGAGGGCGCTACGACGGCCTGTCCGAGATGATCGGCGGCCCCGCGCTGCCGTCGGTGGGCTGGGCGCTCGGCGTCGACCGCACCGTCCTGGCGCTGGAGGCGGAGGGCGTCGAACTCGAACTGCCGCCCTCCACCAGCGTGTTCGCGGTCGCCCTCGGCGAGGACGCGCGCCGCCTGCTGTTCACCAAGGTCACCGAGATGCGCAAGAACGGCATCGCGGCGGACTTCTCCTACGGCGGCAGGGGACTGAAGGGGGCGATGAAGGCGGCCCACCGGTCCGGCGCGCGCTACACCCTCGTGCTGGGCGAGCGCGACCTGGCGGACGGCGTCGTCCAGCTGAAGGACATGGAGTCCGGCGAGCAGACGGCGGTCGGCGTGAACGAGATCGTCGCCGAACTGGAGGCACGGCTCGGGTGAGGGCCCGGGGCCGGACGGCACGGCCGCCCGGCCCCGGGCCCTGCGTGGGCGGACGGCGTCCGGGCACGGCCACGCGTGCCTTCCTGTGCCGCAGCAGTGCCGGCGGATCTGTCCACAGCACGGTCGGCACACAGACAGGTGCGGCACAATGGCCCTGCCCGAAGCAGGCCCGACCCCTCGAGTGACGGAATCGGCGTGATGAGCAAGACGACAGTCAAGGACGTCTCCAGCGAGCCCGAGCCGGAGCGCGCCCCCGCCGCGTCGCGCGCGCAGGGCGGCAGCCGTGCCCTCGCCCTGCTGCTCGTGATCACCGGCGCGGCCGGACTGCTCGCCGCGTGGGTCATCACGCTCGACAAGTTCAAGCTCCTGGAGGCCAAGGCCGAGGGCAGGACGTTCACGCCCGGCTGCAGCCTCAACCCGGTCGTCTCCTGCGGCAGCGTCATGGAGAGCGACCAGGCCGCCGCGTTCGGCTTCCCCAACCCGATGCTCGGCCTCGTCGCCTACGGCATCGTCGTCTGCGTCGGCATGAGCCTGCTCGCCGGGGCCCGCTTCCCGCGCTGGTACTGGCTCACCTTCAACGCGGGCACCCTCTTCGGCGTCGGCTTCTGCGCCTGGCTGACCTTCCAGTCCCTGTACCGGATCAACGCCCTGTGCCTGTGGTGCTGCCTGGCCTGGGTCGCCACGATCGTCATGTTCTGGTACGTGACGTCGTTCAACATCCGCAAGGGCTTCCTGCCCGCCCCCGGCTGGCTGCGCGGCTTCTTCGGCGAGTTCACCTGGGTCATGCCCGTGCTGCACATCGGCATCATCGGCATGCTGATCCTGACCCGGTGGTGGGACTTCTGGACCGGCTGACAGCGGCCGACGCGTTGTCAGTGGGGTGATTTAGGGTTGCCGACGTGGAGCCCGACCTGTTCACCGCCGCAGCAGAAGAACGCCAGGAGAAGGACCCCGCGGGCAGCCCCCTGGCGGTCCGCATGCGTCCGCGCACCCTCGACGAGGTGGTGGGCCAGCAGCACCTGCTGAAGCCGGGCTCGCCACTGCGCCGCCTGGTCGGCGAGGGCGCCTCCGGACCCGCCGGACCCTCCTCGGTGATCCTGTGGGGCCCGCCCGGCACCGGCAAGACGACCCTGGCGTACGTCGTCTCGAAGGCCACCAACAAGCGCTTCGTGGAGCTGTCCGCGATCACCGCGGGCGTCAAGGAGGTCCGCGCGGTCATCGAGGGCGCCCGCCGCGCCGTCGGCGGGTACGGCAAGGAGACCGTCCTCTTCCTCGACGAGATCCACCGCTTCAGCAAGGCCCAGCAGGACTCCCTCCTCCCGGCCGTCGAGAACCGCTGGGTGACGCTGATCGCCGCGACCACCGAGAACCCGTACTTCTCGGTGATCTCCCCACTGCTGTCCCGCTCCCTGCTGCTCACCCTCGAACCCCTCACCGACGACGACCTCCGGGGCCTGCTGCGCCGCGCCCTCAGCGACGAGCGGGGCCTCGCGGACGCCGTCACCCTCCCCGACGACACCGAGGACCACCTGCTGCGCATCGCCGGCGGCGACGCCCGCCGCGCCCTGACGGCCCTGGAGGCCGCCGCGGGCGCCGCCCTCGACAAGGGCGAGACGGAGATCGCCCTGACCACCCTGGAGGAGACGGTCGACCGGGCCGCGGTGAAGTACGACCGCGACGGCGACCAGCACTACGACGTCGCCAGCGCCCTCATCAAGTCCATCCGCGGCTCCGACGTCGACGCCGCCCTGCACTACCTGGCCCGCATGATCGAGGCCGGCGAGGACCCCCGCTTCATCGCCCGCCGCCTGATGATCTCCGCCAGCGAGGACATCGGCCTCGCCGACCCGACCGCACTGCCGATCGCGGTCGCCGCCGCCCAGGCCGTCGCCATGATCGGCTTCCCCGAGGCCGCCCTCACCCTCAGCCACGCCACCATCGCCCTCGCCCTGGCCCCCAAGTCCAACGCCGCGACCACCGCCATCGGCGCCGCCCTGGAGGACGTCCGCAAGGGACTGGCCGGGCCCGTCCCGCCGCACCTGCGCGACAGCCACTACAAGGGCGCGGGCACACTCGGCCACGGCCAGGGATACGTCTACCCGCACGATCGGCCCGAGGGCATCGCCCCCCAGCAGTACGCGCCGGACGCCCTCAAGGACCGCGAGTACTACACCCCCACCCGGCACGGCGCCGAGGCGCGCTACGCGGACGCGGTCGAATGGACCCGCAAGCACCTCGGTCGGAAGCGCCCATGAGCAGCCTGTAGACTTGCCCGAAGTGCTGAGTCCCGTGTCCGGCCCCTCCCGAGGGAAACCGGCACCACCAGAGCGGGACATCCAGCCGGAGACCCGGCCCCCGGGCGGGGATCTCCAGGAGCGTCGCGCACCGGCGAACGGTGTCGCGGGCAGCCCACCACCACCCGGATTCCCGGGACCGGTCGGTGGGCCACTCGCGTGCTGCACGTATGTGCCCAGATCAGGGGAGCGGCTGCCCGGCAGGCCCGCGCAAGCGGACCCGCGGGGTTTCCCCGGCTGCGGATGCGACCTCCCCTAACCCTGGTGAAGCCGTATTCGCACACAGAACACGAGGTGTTTGGTTCATGGCGAACCAGTCCCGCCCCAAGGTCAAGAAGTCGCGTGCCCTCGGTATCGCGCTGACCCCGAAGGCCGTCAAGTACTTCGAGGCCCGCCCCTACCCGCCGGGCGAGCACGGCCGTGGCCGCAAGCAGAACTCGGACTACAAGGTCCGTCTGCTCGAGAAGCAGCGGCTGCGCGCCCAGTACGACATCTCCGAGCGTCAGCTGGTCCGCGCCTACGAGCGTGCGTCCAAGGTCCAGGGCAAGACCGGCGAGGCCCTGATCGTGGAGCTGGAGAAGCGCCTCGACGCGCTGGTCCTGCGTTCGGGCATCGCCCGCACGATCTACCAGGCCCGCCAGATGGTCGTCCACGGCCACATCCAGGTCAACGGCAAGAAGGTCGACAAGCCGTCCTTCGTCGTCCGTCCCGACGATGTCGTCCAGGTCCGCGACCGCAGCAAGGAGAAGACCCTCTTCACGATCGCCCGTGAAGGCGGCTTCGCCCCCGACGGCGAGACCCCGCGCTACCTCCAGGTGAACCTCAAGGCCCTGGCGTTCCGCCTGGACCGCGAGCCGAACCGCAAGGAGATCCCGGTGATCTGCGACGAGCAGCTCGTCGTCGAGTACTACGCCCGCTGATCCGGCGGACGCAGTCACCACAGCGGTACCTCAGCCCGCCGTCTCCCCGCCCTTTTTCCAGGTGGGCGAGGCGGCGGGCTGCTGCTTGCGCCCCGCCGCCCGGGACTCCCGTGCCTCCCGCACGGCCGCACGCGGGGCGGGCAGCCCGTCCAGCGCCACCCGCCGCCGCACCAGCGCCCGCGCCACCGCCTCCTGCCTGCCGAGCCGCGACCCCTGCCGGACGCACTCCTCGTACCGCTCGTCGCCCAGCCCCTCGCGGGCCGTCGCCTCGCACAGCTCGTGCGGCGCGTTGAAGTACTCCGAGCCGAACAGCGGCAGACCCACGGACGGCCACATCCGCCCCGCCGCGCCCTGCAGCACCGCCGCCTCGGCCGCGTCGCCCTCCGCCGCCGTCACCAGCGCCACGAGCTCCACCGCCAGCACCGAGCCCAGCAGGTCGTGGAAGGAGTGCGCGTCCGACAGGCACTCGCGCAGCAGCTCACGGGCCCGCCCCAGATCACCCTCGTACCAGGCCGCGTACGCCAGCACGTACAGGGCGTACGCCCGCGTCCACCGCTCGCCGTGGTCCTCGCACACCCGGCGCACGTCCTCGCACAGGCGCACCGCGTCCGGCAGGTCGCCCTGGAACGCGCGCGTCATCGCCAGCTCCACCTGGCCCATCAGCACATTGCTGTTCAGCTCGCCGATCCGCCGGTAGCGCTCCAGCGCCGACCGCAGCAGCGTCTCCGCCCGCGCCATGTCGTCCGTGATCAGCGCCAGACAGCCCGTGCGGTGCTCCGCGTACGCCACCGCCGTCTCGTTCGCGCACCGCTCGGCCTCCTCGCGGCACTCCTGCAGCGCCGCCAGCGCCGGAACCGTGTCGCCCTGCAGGATCGCCACATAGCCGAGCACCCACAGCGCCTTCAGCCGGGCCTGCTCGCTGCCCGAGTCCAGCCGGGCCGCCTGCTCCAGCCAGTGCCGGCCCTCCGACAGCCGTCCGCAGCCCACCCACACGAACCACAGGGTCCCCGCCAGGTACTGACCCAGATGCGCCTCCTGCGGGTCGGACAGGCAGAAATCCAGCGCGGCCCGCACATTCGGCAGCTCCGCCTCGATGCTCGCCGCGACCTCGCCCTGGCGCGGCGAGAACCACTCCAGCTCGCACCAGGTGGCAAGGCCCACGCACCAGTCGCGGTGCCGGCGCCGCAGGCGCTCCGCGTCCCCGGTCGCCTCCAGCCACCGGGCGCCGTACTCCCGCACCGTGTCGAGCATGCCGTACCGCACGCCCGCCGGGCCCTCCTCGCGCGTCACCACCGACTGCGCCAGCAGCGCGCCCAGCACGTCCAGCACGTCCTCCGCGGCCAGTCCGTCCCCGCTGCACACGTACTCGGCGGCCTCCAGGTCGACCGGTCCGGCGAACACCGACAGCCGCGCCCACAGCAGCCGCTCCTCGGGCGTGCACAGCTCGTGGCTCCAGCCGATCGCCGTGCGCAGCGCCTGATGCCGGGGCAGCGCGTCCCGCCCGCCGCCCGTCAGCAGCCGGAACCGGTCGTCGAGGCGCTCCAGCAACTGGGCGGGGGACAGTGCCCCGAGCCGCCCCGCCGCCAGCTCGACGGCCAGCGGAATGCCCTCCAGACGCCGGCACACCTCCCGCACCTCGGGGCCGTCGCCCACGTCGATGCCCTGCTGCGCGGCGCGGACCCTGAACAGCTCGGCCGCCTCGTCCGGGCCGAGCGGCGCCAGCGGGAACAGCCGCTCCCCGGCCACCGCCAGCGCCCGCCGCCCCACCGCGAGGATCCGCAGCCCCGGCAGCCGGTGCAGCAGATCCGCCACCAGCGCCGCACACCGGTCCACCAGGTGCTCGAAGCCGTCCAGGACCAGCAGCGCACGGCGTCCCGCGAGGTGGCCGGCCAGCGTCTCGCGCGGCGGCCGCGTGGTGTGGTCCGTCAGGCCGAGGGCCGCCACGACCGCGTGGTCGAGGAACGCCGGGTCCCGGACCGGGGCCAGCTCCGCCCGCCACACCCCGTCCGGCGGGGCGGACCGCGCGGCGGCGTGCACGGCGAGACGGGACTTGCCGACCCCGCCCATGCCGGTCACGGTCACCAGCCGCGCCTCGTCCAGGGCCCGGCAGAGCTCGGCGAGTTCAGCCGTGCGCCCCACGAAGGCGTCGAGTTCCAGGGGCAGATTGCCGTCCGCGCAGGTACCGCCGCGCCGATGATTCCGCATGGGACACGGAGCGTACTGAAGCAACTTCGGTCCGTACAAACGCTTCCCGCGACTGCGCCCGCCGCCGACGGGAATGCGGTACGGAGGCTCGTGCCGGGCGCGATAGGCTCGGTGCACGACTTTCTCGATGTTCTCGATGTTCAGGCACGTTTTCAGGGAGCGGGTGCACAGTGTCCGGTGGAGAGGTGGCCGGAATCCTGGTGGCCGTCTTCTGGGCGATCCTGGTCTCCTTCCTCGCCGTCGCACTGGCGAGGCTGGCCCAGACGCTCAGGGCGACCACCAAGCTCGTGGCGGACGTGACCGATCAGGCCGTCCCGCTGCTGGCGGACGCCTCCTCGGCGGTGCGGTCCGCGCAGACCCAGATCGAGCGGGTCGACGCGATCGCCACCGACGTGCAGGAGGTCACCTCCAACGCCTCCGCGCTGTCCACCACCGTCGCCGCCACGTTCGGCGGCCCGCTGGTCAAGGTCGCGGCCTTCGGATACGGCGTGCGCAAGGCCATCGCCGGCCGCCGGGACGAGGAGGCACCCGCGAAGACGTCGAGGCGTACGGTCGTCGTGGGCCGTACCGTGCCGGCCGCGCGCACGACGAAGCGGAAGAAGGGCTGACCCGGACATGTTCCGCCGTACGTTCTGGTTCACCACAGGTGTCGCCACCGGTGTGTGGGCCACCACCAAGGTCAACCGCAAGCTCAAGCAGCTGACGCCCGAGCACCTGGCCGTGACCGCGGCCCACAAGGCGATCGACGCGGGCCACAGGATCAAGGACCGCGCGGTCGGCTTCGCGCTGGACGTCCGCGACAACATGGCCCGGCGGGAGGCGGAACTGGACGACGCCCTCGGGCTGAACGCCCCCGTCGACCGCGAACTGCCCGAAGTGCGGAATCACACCGCCATCGAGAACCGCAACAACCCGCAGTCCACCTCGAAGTACATCGACAGGACGACGTACTCGTACAACCGGAATGAGGACCACTGATGGAGTCGGCCGAGATCCGCCGCCGCTGGCTGAGCTTCTTCGAGGAGCGCGGGCACACCGTCGTCCCTTCGGCGTCGCTCATCGCGGACGACCCGACTCTGCTGCTCGTTCCGGCCGGCATGGTGCCCTTCAAGCCGTACTTCCTGGGCGAGGTGAAGCCGCCGTTCGCCCGCGCCACCAGCGTGCAGAAGTGCGTGCGCACGCCCGACATCGAAGAGGTCGGCAAGACCACGCGGCACGGCACGTTCTTCCAGATGTGCGGCAACTTCTCCTTCGGCGACTACTTCAAGGAAGGCGCCATCAAGCTCGCCTGGGAGCTGCTCACCACCCCCCAGGACAAGGGCGGTTACGGCCTCGACCCCGAGCGGCTGTGGATCACCGTCTACAAGGACGACGACGAGGCCGAGCGCATCTGGCACGAGGTCGTCGGCGTGCCCAAGGAGCGCATCCAGCGCCTGGGCATGAAGGACAACTACTGGTCCATGGGAGTCCCCGGCCCCTGCGGCCCCTGCTCCGAGATCAACTACGACCGCGGCCCCGAGTTCGGCGCCGAGGGCGGCCCCGCCGTCAACGACGAGCGGTACGTGGAGATCTGGAACCTCGTCTTCATGCAGTACGAGCGCGGCGAGGGCATCGGCAAGGACAACTTCGAGATCCTCGGGGACCTGCCGAGCAAGAACATCGACACCGGCCTCGGCCTCGAGCGGCTCGCCATGATTCTGCAGGGCGTGCGGAACATGTACGAGATCGACACCTCGATGGCCGTCATCGGCAAGGCCACCGAGCTGACCGGCGTCCGCTACGGCGACGCCCACGACTCGGACGTGTCCCTGCGCGTGGTCACCGACCACATGCGCACCGCCACGATGCTCATCGGCGACGGCGTCACCCCGGGCAACGAGGGGCGCGGCTACGTGCTGCGCCGCATCATGCGCCGCGCCATCCGCAACATGCGCCTGCTCGGCGCCACCGGTCCGGTCGTCGAGGACCTGATCAACGTCGTGATCGAGATGATGGGGCAGCAGTACCCGGAGCTGATCACCGACCGCGAGCGCATCGAGAAGGTCGCCCTCGCCGAGGAGGCCCGCTTCCTCAAGACCCTCAACGCCGGCACGAACGTGCTGGACACCGCCGTCGCCGAGACCAAGGCCTCCGGTTCCACCGTGCTGCCCGGCGACAAGGCCTTCCTGCTGCACGACACGTGGGGCTTCCCGATCGACCTCACCCTGGAGATGGCCGCCGAGCAGGGCCTGAAGGTCGACGAGGACGGCTTCCGCCGCCTGATGAAGGAGCAGCGGGAGCGCGCCAAGGCGGACGCCCAGGCCAAGAAGAGCGGCCACGCCGACCTCGGCGCCTACCGCGAGATCGCCGACTCCTCCGGCGAGACCGAGTTCATCGGCTACACCGACACCGAGGGCGAGTCCACCATCGTCGGCATCCTCGTGGACGGAGTGCCCTCCCCGGCCGCCACCGAGGGCGACGAGGTCGAGATCGTCCTCGACCGCACCCCCTTCTACGCCGAGGGCGGCGGCCAGATCGGCGACACCGGCCGCATCAAGGTGGACTCCGGCGCGGTCATCGAGGTCCGCGACTGCCAGAAGCCGGTCCCGGGCGTGTACGTCCACAAGGGCGTCGTCCAGGTCGGCGAGGTCACCGTCGGCGCCACGGCGCAGGCCTCGATCGACTCCCGCCGCCGCAAGGCCATCGCCCGCGCCCACTCGGCCACCCACCTGACCCACCAGGCGCTGCGCGACGCCCTCGGCCCGACGGCCGCCCAGGCCGGTTCCGAGAACCAGCCCGGCCGCTTCCGCTTCGACTTCGGCTCCCCGTCCGCCGTGCCGCAGGCGGTCATGACCGACGTGGAGCAGAAGATCAACGAGGTGCTCGCCCGCGACCTCGACGTGCGCGCCGACGTCATGGGCATCGAGGAGGCCAAGAAGCAGGGCGCCATCGCCGAGTTCGGCGAGAAGTACGGCGAGCGCGTCCGCGTCGTCACCATCGGCGACTTCTCCAAGGAGCTGTGCGGCGGCACGCACGTGCACAACACCGCCCAGCTCGGTCTGGTGAAGCTGCTCGGCGAGTCCTCCATCGGCTCCGGTGTGCGCCGTATCGAGGCCCTGGTCGGTGTGGACGCCTACAACTTCCTGGCCCGCGAGCACACGGTCGTCGCCCAGCTCCAGGAGTTGATCAAGGGCCGTCCCGAGGAGCTCCCGGAGAAGGTCTCCGCCATGCTCGGCAAACTGAAGGACGCCGAGAAGGAGATCGAGAAGTTCCGCGCCGAGAAGGTCCTCCAGGCCGCCGCCGGTCTCGCCGAGTCCGCCAAGGACGTGCGCGGGGTGGCCCTGGTGACCGGCCAGGTGCCGGACGGCACCACCGCCGACGACCTGCGCAAGCTGGTCCTCGACGTGCGGGGCCGCATCCAGGGCGGCCGGGCCGCCGTGGTCGCGCTGTTCACCACGGTGAACGGCAAGCCGCTGACGGTCATCGCCACCAACGAGGCCGCCCGCGAGCGCGGCCTGAAGGCCGGTGACCTGGTGCGCACGGCCGCCAAGACCCTCGGCGGCGGCGGTGGCGGCAAGCCCGACGTCGCCCAGGGCGGCGGCCAGGACCCGGCCGCCATCGGTGACGCCGTCGACGCCGTCGAGCGGCTCGTGGCGGACACCGCCAAGTGAACGACCCGCACCGCGACCAGGCGGACGGACCGGCGATGCGCCGCGGCCGTCGCCTGGCGATCGACGTCGGGGACGCCCGTATCGGGGTCGCCTCGTGCGACCCCGACGGGATCCTCGCCACCCCCGTCGAGACGGTCCCCGGCCGGGACGTGCCCGCGGCCCACCGCAGGCTGCGGCAGCTGGTCGAGGAGTACGAGCCGATCGAGGTCGTCGTCGGTCTCCCTCGTTCCCTGAAGGGGGGCGAGGGCCCGGCCGCCGTCAAGGTCCGCGCCTTCGCCCAGGAATTCGCACGCATGATCGCGCCGATTCCGGTGAGACTCGTGGACGAACGCATGACCACGGTGACGGCCGGTCAAGGGCTGCGCGCTTCCGGCGTACGGTCCAAGAAGGGCCGCGCCGTGATCGACCAGGCAGCCGCGGTCATCATCCTGCAACAGGCGCTGGAATCCGAACGGGTGTCAGGCACAGCACCCGGCGAGGGCGTCGAAGTGGTCATCTGATCGCGATACGGTAACGTTCCCCGCGATGCGGCGGTGTTCGAACAGCTGCCGCACAGAGAGAGGCGGAACGGACGCGGGGCTGCACACCGGGCGACCGCCGCCTCGCGGCTCTAGGGGATCGATGACTGAGTATGGCCGGGGCCCAGGCTCCGAACCGTGGCATCCGGACGACCCGTTGTACGGGGACGGCGGATGGACAGGACAGCAGGCCCAGCCGGGTCAGCAGTCCCCTTACGGCGGCCGTCCGCAGCATTATCCGCAGCAGGAGCAGCAGCCGCAGTACGACGAGTGGGGCCGGCCGTACGACCAGCAGCAGTACCCGGCCGCCCCCCAGCAGCACCCGCAGTACGACGGCGACGCCTGGCACACCGGCGGCCACCCGCAGGCCCCCACCGACCCCACGGACCCCTACGGCGGGCAGGCCGCCGCGTACGGCGGTGACCAGGACGACTACTACGGCAACCCCGAGGCCTACCCGCCGCCCGAGCCGCCGAGCCGCAGACAGGCCGAACCGGAACCGCGCACCGACTGGGACCCGGGCCCCGACCAGGGCGAACACGCCTTCTTCGCGGGGGGCGGCGATGACGGTGACGGCGCCGACGAGGCCGACGGCACGGGCCGCGCCGGACGCGGCCGGGGCCGCGGCAACAAGGGCAGGAAACGCCGCAACGGCTGCGCCTGCCTGGTGGTCCTCGCGGTCTTCGGCGGGGGTATCGCCGGAGTTGGCTACTTTGGCTTCCAGTTCTACCAGAATCGTTTCGGTGAGGCGCCGGACTACGCGGGCGACGGCACCGGGCAGTCCGTGACCGTCCAGATCCCCAAGGGCGCGAGCGGGTACGACATCGGCCGGCGGCTGAAGGAGGCCGGCGTCGTCAAGAGCGTCGACGCCTTCGTGGCCGCCCAGGCGCAGAACCCCGACGGCAAGAGCATCCAGGCCGGCGCCTACCTGCTGAACAAGCGGATGTCCGCCGAGAGCGCCGTCGAGATGATGCTCGACCCCAAGAGCCAGAACAACGTCATGGTCACGCCGGGCCAGCGCAACGCGCAGGTCTACAAGGCGATCGACGAGAAGCTCGGCCTGTCCGAGGGCAGCACCGAGAAGGTGGCCGAGTCCAAGTTCGAGAGTCTCGGCCTGCCCGAGTGGGCGAACAACAACGGCGACATAAAGGACCCGCTGGAGGGCTTCCTCTGGCCGGGCACCTATCCGGCGGCCGAGGGCATGAAGCCCGAGACGGTCCTCAAGGACATGGTCGGCCAGGCGAGCAAGAAGTACGGCGCGTACCAGCTGTCCGCCAAGGCCCAGGGCCTCAAGCTGGACAACCCGCTGGAGGTCGTGACCGTCGCGAGCCTCGTCCAGGCCGAGGGCAAGACGCACGACGACTTCCGCAAGATGGCCGAGGTGGTCTACAACCGCCTCGAACCCACCAACACGGAGACCTACCAGCTGCTGCAGTTCGACTCGACCTTCAACTACCTGAAGGGCGAGAGCAACATCCACATCAGCGAGTCCGAGATCAACAGCAACAAGGACCCGTACAACACGTACACCCGCAAGGGCCTGCCGCCCGGACCCATCGGCAACCCCGGTGAGGACGCGCTGAGGGCGGCGCTGAACCCGACTGATGACGGCTGGATCTACTTCGTGGCGACCGACGGGGCGAACAAGACCGAGTTCGCCCGCACCCATGACGAATTCCTGCGGCTCAAGGAAAAGTTCAATGACAGCTCGGGCAACTGACGCCCGCCGGGCCGCCGTGCTCGGCTCGCCCATCGCCCACTCCCTCTCCCCGGTGCTGCACCGCACCGCCTACCGGGAACTCGGGCTGACCGGCTGGTCGTACGACCGCTTCGAGGTGGACGAGGAGGCGCTGCCCGGCTTCGTGGGGAAGCTCGGCCCCGAGTGGGCCGGGCTGTCGCTGACGATGCCGCTCAAGCGGGCGGTGATCCCACTGCTCGACGAGGTCAGCGAGACGGCGGCCTCGGTCGAGGCGGTCAACACGGTCGTGTTCACCGACGACGGCCGCCGCCTCGGCGACAACACCGACATCCCGGGCATGGTCGCGGCCCTGCGGGAACGCGGTGTCGAACAGGTCGACTCGGCGGCTGTCCTCGGCGCCGGCGCCACCGCCTCCTCCGCGCTGGCCGCGCTCGCCCGGATCTGCACCGGCGAGATCGTCGCCTACGTGCGCAGCGAGGCACGCGCCGCCGAGATGCGGCAGTGGGGCGAACGGCTCGCCCTGGATGTCCGCACCGCCCACTGGGCCGACGCGGAGCGCGCGCTGCACGCCCCGCTGGTGATCGCGACCACCCCGGCCGGCGCGACCGACGCGCTCTCCCACGCCGTACCGGAACGCCCCGCCACCCTCTTCGACGTGCTGTACGACCCGTGGCCCACCGCGCTCGCGGCCCGCTGGTCGGCGTACGGCGGCGCTGTCGTCAGTGGCCTCGACCTGCTCGTCCACCAGGCGGTGCTCCAGGTCGAGCAGATGACGGGACACGGACCGGCGCCCCTGGACGCCATGCGAAAAGCGGGCGAGCACGCCCTCGCCGAACGCTAGGATCCCCTCGTTCCGCAGGGGGCGGAACGGGGAGGGGAAGAACCGTCCATGTCCGAAAGCGTGACCCTGGCGTCCTGGAAGACGCAGATCTTCGAAGCGGTACTCGGGTTTCTGCCCGACTGGCTCCAGATGACCCTCATCGGTCTCGTCCTGGCGCTGCTCGTGGCGTACTGGGGCGTCTCACTCAAGCGCAAGATCGCCCACCGCCGTGCCGTGCGCAGCGGGCAGCCGATCCACGCCGCCGCCCAGTACGGGCAGGGACGCGGCGCCGACCACCTGGGGCAGTACGCCCAGCCGCAGCCGGCGCAGCAGGGACGAGGCGCGGACCATTTGGGCCAGTACGCCCAGCCGCAGTCGCAGCCCGGGCAGCAGGGGAGCGGCGCCGACTACCTGGGGCAGTACGCCCAGCCGCACGCCAACGCGGGTGACGCGCCGCGCAGTTGACGGCCCTGCCCGAGCCGAGGTGACCGGTGTGCAACACCGGCCGAATCTCCGCCAGACCGTTGCGGCGCGGCGGGCGTCCCGGGATCATCGCCCGATGACCCCACATTCCCGGCGGAGGTTCCTCACCTACCTGGTGGCCGCGCCCACCCTGGCCGTGGCCACCGAGACGGCCGTCGGCGGATCGCACGGGGCCGCGGCCGTCGTGCCCACGCCGCCCCAGCCGGCCGACCTGCTCGACATGGGCGACGTGCTGATCCTGGCCGGCGCCCCCACCGCGCACATGCTGGTGCTCACCGTGGACGAACAGGGCACGGCCGAGCTGCGGCTGCCGCGCATGGAGTGCGGCCAGGGCCTCACCACCGCGGTCGCCATGCTCGTCGCCGAGGAACTGGACACACCGCTCGACCGGGTCCGGGTCCTCCTGGAGGACGCCCGCCCCGAGCTGCTGTTCAACCAGATGACCGGGGCCTCCAACGCGATCCGCTCGCTCTACGACCCGGTACGGCACACCGCCGCCACCGCACGCCTCCGGCTGGTCGCCGCCGCGGCCCGGCGCTGGACCACCGACGCCGGCACCCTCACCGTCCGCGACGGCACCGTCCACGCCCCCGACGGGCGCAGCGCCGGCTACGGCCGGCTCACCTCGGACGCCGCCTCCCGCGACCTGGTCACCGGGACGGCGGCGCCCAAGCCGGAGTCCGCGCACACGCTCGTCGGCACCCCCACCAACCGCATCGACGCCCGCGCGATGGTCACCGGCCGGCTGCGCTACGCCGTCGACCTCGACGTCCCCGGCGCCAAGCCCTGCGTGCTGCGCCGCCCGCCCACCCTGAACGGCACCGTGGTGTCCGTGCGCAACGAGGCCGCCGTCCGCGCGATGCCCGGCGTCCTCGACGTGGTGAGCGTCGACACCGGGGTCGCCGTCGTCGCCGAGACCTTCGGGCAGGCCATCACCGCCAAGGACGCCCTCGACGTCGCCTGGGGCCCCGGCACCGTCGACGGCCTCTCCGACGACGACATCCGGGCCCGGCTCAGAGCCGCCGTACCCGCGCTGCCGCTGCCGGATCTCCTGGTGGGCAGGGTCGACGCCGAGTTCGACTTCGCCTTCGTCAGCCACGCCCCGCTGGAACCCAACTCCGCCGTCGCCGACGTGCGGGACGGCCGCGCCGAGATCTGGTCCGGCCTGAAGGCGCCGATCGCCGCACAGCGGGCCGTCGCCGAGGCCGTCGGACTGCCACTGGACAGGGTCACCGTGCACGTCACCCAGTCCGGCGGATCCTTCGGGCGGCGGCTCTTCCACGACGGCGCCGTGGAGGCCGCGAAGGTGTCGAAGAAGTGCGGCCGTCCCGTCCGCCTGATGTGGACGCGCACCGACGACATGCGGCACGGAAGGATGCGGCCCGCCACCCACCACCGCATCCGCGCCACCCACCTGCTCGGCGAGGTCCTCACCTTCACCCACCGGGTGGCCGCGGTGCGGACCGACTTCGGGCACGGCATGGGCGACGTCCTCACCTCGTTCGCCGCCGAACTCCCCGACGGCCTCGCCAACAAGACCATCGCCCAGTCCCAGTTCCTGCTCACCGTGAAGTCCCCGTACCACTTCGGCGTCACCTCGCACTCCCTCACCGAGATCCCGCTGAAGATGCCCACCGGGTCCTGGCGCTCGGTGTACTCGGCCACCAGCCGCGGCGCCGAGGAGATCGTCGTCGACGAACTCGCGCGGCGGCTCGGCTCGGACCCGGTCGCCTTCCGGCGCCGCCATCTGCGCACCGACCGGCAGCGCGCCGTGCTCGACACGGCCGCCCGCGAGGGCCGGTGGGGGCGCGCCCTGCCCCCCGGGCACGCCCAGGGCTTCGGCTTCCACGACGAGTACAAGTCCTGCACCGCCTGCCTGGTCGAGATCGACGCCACCGACCCCGCCGAGCCGCGCGTCGTGCGGGCCGTGATCGCCGTGGACGTCGGCCGGGCCGTCAACCCGCGCGGCCTGGAGGCCCAGATGCTCGGCGGCCTCACCGACGCCATCGCCACGACCCTGCGGGCCGGGCTGCACATCGAGCGCGGCCTGCCGCTGGAGGGCAGCTACTCGCAGTTCCACTACGCCCGGCAGAAGGACAGCCCGCTCGACGCCCGGGTCTTCGTCATGCCCGGCACCGGGGAGCCCGGCGGCGCGGGCGAGCTCGGCGTGCCCGCGGCGGTCGGCGCCGTCGCCAACGCGTACGCGCGGGCCACCGGGACCCGGCCGCGCCGCTTCCCGGTCCGCTTCGACGTCGACTTCGAACCCTTCCCGCGCTGAGGAGCCCTCACCCCATGCCGTCCCACACCTTCACCGTGAACGGGGAGACCGTCACCGTCGACGCCCCCGACGACCTGCCCCTGCTGTGGGTGCTGCGCGACCTGCTCGGCATCCGCGGACCCAAGTACGGCTGCGGCATCGACGTCTGCAAGGCCTGCACCAGCCACCTCGACGGCGAGGCCGTCAGGCCGTGCGTCGTCCCGGTCGCCGAGGCCGCGGGCCGCGAGGTCACCACCATCGAGGGCCTCGCCGACGGCGACACCCTGCACCCGGTCCAGGAGGCCTGGCTGGAGGCCGACGTGGCGCAGTGCGGCTACTGCCAGCCCGGCCAGATCATGGCCGCCGTCGCCCTGCTCAACCGCACCCGCAACCCCACGGACACCGACATCGACGAGATCGTGAACGTGTGCCGCTGCGGCACCTACGTCCGTATCCGCGAGGCGATCAAGGCGGCTGCCGCCCGCATGCCCTGATCCGGTTTCCGTCCCGGCCGCCCGTCCGCCAGATGGACCGGCGGCCTGGAAGCGGCACCGGACGTGGGAGGATCGGAGGTGGCGGGCCGGGACCGCGCACCCGGCCGAGCCGTCGCCGTGCGCGAGGACCCGCGCACGTACGGGCAGTACTACCGGGGCGCGAGCACTGAGGAGCACCGTTGAGCAGGTTGCGCTGGCTGACCGCGGGGGAGTCCCACGGCCCCGCACTTGTCGCGACGCTGGAGGGTCTTCCCGCCGGCGTGCCGATCACCACGGACATGGTGGCGGACCACTTGGCGAGGCGGCGGCTGGGCTACGGTCGCGGTGCCCGCATGAAGTTCGAACGTGACGAGATCACCTTCCTCGGCGGCGTTCGGCACGGCCTCACCCTCGGCTCCCCGGTGGCGATCATGGTGGGCAACACCGAGTGGCCCAAGTGGGAGCAGGTCATGGCGGCCGACCCGGTCGACCCGGAGATCCTGGCCGGCCTCGCCCGCAACGCGCCCTTGACCCGTCCCCGGCCGGGGCACGCGGATCTGGCGGGGATGCAGAAGTACGGCTTCGACGAGGCGCGTCCGGTGCTGGAGCGTGCCTCGGCGCGGGAGACCGCGGCGCGGGTGGCGCTGGGCGCGGTGGCCCGCTCGTACCTGAAGGAGACGGCCGGCGTCGAGATCGTCAGTCACGTGGTGGAACTGGCGGGCGCGCAGGCCCCCTACGGGGTGTACCCGACGCCGGCCGACGTGGAGCGGCTGGACGCCGACCCGGTGCGCTGTCTGGACCAGGACGCGTCGAAGGCGATGGTCGCGGAGATCGACCAGGCCCACAAGGACGGCGACACCCTCGGCGGTGTGGTGGAGGTGCTGGCCTACGGCGTGCCGGTCGGTCTCGGTTCGCACGTGCACTGGGACCGCAGGCTGGACGCCCGGCTCGCCGCCGCGCTGATGGGCATTCAGGCGATCAAGGGCGTCGAGGTCGGCGACGGCTTTGACCTGGCACGGGTCCCCGGCTCGAAGGCCCACGACGAGCTCGTCACCACGGATGAGGGCATCAAGCGGGTCACGGGCCGCTCGGGTGGGACCGAGGGTGGTCTGACCACGGGTGAACTGCTGCGGGTGCGGGCGGCGATGAAGCCGATCGCGACCGTGCCGAGGGCGCTGCGGACGGTCGACGTGGTGACCGGTGAGCCGGCGCAGGCCCATCACCAGCGCTCCGACGTGTGCGCGGTCCCCGCGGCGGGGATCGTGGCGGAGGCGATGGTCGCGCTCGTCCTGGCGGACGCGGTGGCGGAGAAGTTCGGCGGCGACTCGGTGACGGAGACCCGCCGCAATGTCACGTCGTACCTCGACAACCTGGCCGTGCGATGAGTACGGGTCCGGTCGTCGTTCTCGTCGGCCCGATGGGCGTCGGCAAATCCACCGTCGGGCAGCTTCTCGCGGAGCGGCTCGGCGTCGGCTACCGGGACACCGACGACGACATCGAGGCCGAGCAGGGCCGCACCATCGCGGACATCTTCGTCAACGACGGCGAGCCCGCCTTCCGCGCGATGGAGAAGCAGGCCGTGCGGTCCGCGCTCGCCGGGCACGACGGGGTGCTGGCCCTGGGTGGTGGGGCTGTCCTCGACGCCGGTACCCGTGCGGCGCTGGCCGGGCAGCGGGTGGTCTACCTGTCGATGGACGTGGAGGAGGCGGTCAGGCGCACGGGCCTGAACGCCGCCCGCCCGCTGCTGGCGGTGAATCCGCGTCGGCAGTGGCGGGAGTTGATGGAGGCGCGCCGCCATCTGTACGAGGAGGTCGCCACGGCGGTCGTGGCGACCGACGGCCGTACGCCCGATGAGGTCGCCCAAGCCGCCCTGGAGGCACTGGAGTTGAAGGAAGCATGAGCGAGGCAGTCACCCGTATCCAGGTCGGCGGCACGGCGGGCACCGACCCCTACGAGGTCCTGGTGGGCCGCCAACTCCTCGGCGAGCTGGCCGGGCTGGTCGGGCCGAAGGCCAAGCGCGTCGCCGTCGTCCACCCGGAGGCACTGGCCGAGACCGGGGACGCGCTGCGCGCGGACCTGGCCGGACAGGGCTACGACGCGGTGGCCATTCAGGTGCCGAACGCGGAGGAGGCCAAGACGGCCGAGGTCGCGGCCTACTGCTGGAAGGCGCTGGGCCAGTCCGGCTTCACCCGCACCGACGTCATCGTCGGCGTCGGCGGCGGGGCCACCACCGACCTGGCCGGGTTCGTCGCGGCGACGTGGCTGCGCGGGGTGCGCTGGGTCGCGGTGCCGACGACGGTGCTGGCCATGGTGGACGCGGCCGTGGGCGGCAAGACCGGCATCAACACCGCCGAGGGCAAGAACCTGGTGGGCGCCTTCCATCCGCCCGCCGGTGTGCTGTGCGACCTGGCCGCGCTGGACTCCCTCCCGGTCCACGACTACGTCTCCGGCCTCGCCGAGGTCATCAAGGCGGGCTTCATCGCGGACCCGGTGATCCTGGAGCTGATCGAGTCCGACCCGCAGGCCGCCCGCACCCCGGCCGGCCCGCACACCGCGGAGTTGATCGAGCGGTCCATCCGGGTCAAGGCCGACGTGGTCTCCTCGGATCTGAAGGAGTCCGGCCTGCGCGAGATCCTCAACTACGGCCACACCCTCGGCCACGCCATCGAGAAGAACGAGCGCTACACCTGGCGGCACGGCGCCGCCGTCGCCGTCGGCATGCACTTCGCCGCCGAACTCGGCCGTCTCGCGGGCCGCCTGGACGACGCGACCGCCGACCGCCACCGCACCATCCTCGAATCCGTCGGCCTTCCCCTCCACTACCGCTACGACCAGTGGCCGAAGCTCCTGGAGACCATGAAGGTCGACAAGAAGTCCCGCGGCGACCTGCTGCGCTTCATCGTCCTGGACGGCCTGGCCAAGCCCACCGTCCTGGAGGGCCCCGACCCGGCCGTCCTCCTCGCCGCGTACGGCGAAGTGGGCCAGTAGGCACCCGAAGTACGGCGAAGTGGGCGAGCGGGCACCCGAGCGGCGCCCGCCGCGCAGTGGCGAGCAGGCACCCGAGGCGCCTGCCGTCCGAAGGGGTTCCCGCACCGGGCACTTGGCGCCGCCCCCGGCCGTTCACCAAACGACGGCCGGGGGCGGTACCGTTCGGTAGCACGCGGGTCTCCCCCCGCCGTCAGCGTCGGACATCGCCTGTACGAGACGGAGTGGCACCGGATGCAGCACGCAGTGGGTTCTCCGCTGCCGCCGCCCCACCAGCCGGGGCACGGACCGGCCGCCGGCTGGGCGCCGGCCGCGCACCACCCGGGCGCGCAGCACCAGGGCCCGCCCCCCGCGCCCCCGGGCTTCACCGCACCCCCGGGACCACCCGCGCAGCACCCCCCGATGCCCCCCGCCCCGGACACCACGGGCCATGTGTCGCTCCCGCCGGGCGGCCCGGTCCCCATGCCCAGCCCGCCACCGGCCACGACGGTCCCCGACCCGACGGCGACCACGCTCGCGGTGCTGCTCATCGGCCCGGCAGGCGCCGGAAAGACCAGCGTCGCCAAGTACTGGGCGGACCACCGCCGCGTCCCCACCGCCCACATCAGCCTGGACGACGTCCGCGAATGGGTCCGCTCGGGCTTCGCCGACCCGCAGTCCGGGTGGAACGACAACTCGGAGGCCCAGTACCGCCTGGCCCGCCGCACCTGCGGCTTCGCCGCGCGGAACTTCCTCGCCAACGGCATCTCGTGCATCCTCGACGACGCCGTCTTCCCCGACCGCCCCGTCGTCGGCCTCGGCGGCTGGAAACGCCACGTCGGCCCCGGCCTGCTCCCGGTCGTCCTCCTCCCCGGCCTGGACATCGTCCTGGAACGCAACGCGGAACGCTCGGGCAACCGCCGCCTCAGCGACGAGGAGGTCGCCCGCATCCACGGCCGTATGGCCGGCTGGTACGGCTCCGGCCTGCCGATCATCGACAACTCCCAGCTCGACATACCGGACACGGCGAGAGTCCTGGACGACATCCTGACCCGAGCCATCGCAAGCCCACCTCAGTGGTGAACGCGGCCGTACGGGGCGACAGCGCCTGAGACAGGACAACGAGTCAGCCGCGATCCCACGGGACCGGGACGTGGTGGTGTGGCGCGACCGGGGGACGGAACGACGGGAAAGCCGCGAGCGCACGGAAGCGGGGCGTGGTAGCGCGGCGCAGCCCGCCGCTTGGCCGACTACCACCCCCCGATCACGCGCAGGCAGGCCCAAGAGCCAGACCCGCGACGGGCTCGCCGCACCACGACGCCCCCGACGCGCCCACGACCGAACCGCGCACCCGCACAAACCACGTCCGCGCGCACCCACACCTCGCGCACCCACCCCCGCGCCCCCACTCGGCCCCACCCAACCGGCAACATCCCCCCACCCCTCGTACGCTCGCCTCATGTCAGAGGTGTACGCGGACCGCCGGACCCGCCTACGGGAACGCTGCAACGCGGGCGGCAGCGCGGCGGCGCTCGTCTCCCGTCCCGCCAACGTGTGCTACCTCACGGGCGCCGCCCCCCAGGGCGCCGTCCTGCTCCTGGGCGCCACCGAGGACGTCCTGGTCTGCGCCGAGCCCCCGGACACCCACCCCGCCCGCACCACCGGCCACGACCGCTCCCTCCCTCCCCACCCCGGCGACACCCTCGCCATCCGCACCCTCCCCGCCCCCGGCACCGACCCCGCCGCAGCCGCCGCACAGGCCGCCACCCGGCAGGGCGCCGACTCCCTCGCCGTGGAGGAGCACCACCTCACCGTCACCCGCCACCGCGCCATCCGTGAGGCCGCCCCCCACCTCCGCCTCGCCGACCTCGGCGGCGCCGTGGAGCAGCTCAGGGTCGTCAAGGACGAGGAGGAGATCTCCTGCCTGCGCATCGGTGCGGAGATCGCCGACCAGGCCCTCGGCGAACTCCTCGAGTCGATCCTCGTGGGCCGCACCGAACGCCACCTCGCGCTCGAACTGGAACGCCGTCTCGTGGACCACGGCGCCGACGGCCCCGCCTTCCCGACCTCCGTCGCCACCGGCCCGCACGCCGGCCGCCGCGGCCACCGCCCCACGGACCGCCGCGTGGAGGAGGGCGACTTCCTCTCCGTGTGCCTCGGCGCGACGTACCGCGGCTACCGCTGCGAGATCGGCCGTACGTTCGTCATCGGCACCAGCCCCGCGGACTGGCAGATCGAGCTGTACGACCTGGTCTTCGCCGCGCAGCGGGCCGGACGCGAGAGCCTCGTCCCGGGCGCCGCCTACCGCGACGTGGACCGCGCGGCACGCCAGGTCCTGGACTCCGCCGGGTACGCCCAGGCGCTCCCGGCACTCACCGGACACGGTGTCGGGCTCGAAATCGACGAGGACCCTCAATTGGGCCCCGCGGCCATGGGTAAACTGGACGCTTGCGTGCCGGTCACCGTCGAGCCGGGGGTCCACCTCCCGGGCAGGGGCGGCGTCCGGATCGATGACACGCTCGTCGTGCGCCCCGAGGCGGACGGCGGACCCGAGCTACTCACCATCACGACCAAGGAGCTGCTCGCGCTGTAGCGGCACAGCCGCGGCGCCTGCCCCGGGGTCGTCCACGTCAGTCCAGGAGATTCCGCAACCGTGGCTTCCACGAACGACCTCAAGAACGGCATGGTGCTCAAGCTCGAAGGCGGCCAGCTCTGGTCCGTCGTCGAGTTCCAGCACGTCAAGCCCGGCAAGGGCCCGGCCTTCGTGCGCACCAAGCTCAAGAACGTGCTTTCCGGCAAGGTCGTCGACAAGACCTTCAACGCCGGCGTCAAGGTCGAAACGGCCACCGTCGACAAGCGCGACATGCAGTTCTCCTACATGGACGGCGACTACTTCGTCTTCATGGACATGGAGACCTACGACCAGCTGATGGTCGACCGCAAGGCCGTCGGCGACGCCGCGAACTTCCTGGTGGAGGGCTTCACGGCCACCGTCGCGCAGCACGAGGGCGAGGTGCTCTTCGTGGAGCTGCCGGCCGCCGTCGAGCTGACCGTCCAGGAGACCGAGCCCGGCGTCCAGGGCGACCGCTCCACCGGCGGCACCAAGCCCGCCACGCTGGAGACCGGCCACCAGATCCAGGTCCCGCTCTTCATCACCACCGGTGAGAAGATCAAGGTCGACACCCGCACGAGCGACTACCTCGGCCGGGTGAACAGCTAACCGTGGCTGCCCGCAACACGGCCCGCAAGCGTGCCTTCCAGATCCTCTTCGAGGGCGACCAGCGCGGCGCCGACGTCCAGACGGTCCTCGCGGACTGGATCCGGCACTCCCGGACCGACACCCGGCAGCCGCCGGTGAGCGAGTACACGATGCAGCTGGTCGAGGGCTACGCGGAGCACGCGAAGCGCATCGACGAGCTGATCGCGCAGTACTCGGTCGGCTGGACGCTCGACCGGATGCCGGTCGTGGACCGCAACATCCTGCGGCTCGGCGCCTACGAGCTGATCTGGGTCGACGAGACCCCGGACGCCGTCGTCCTCGACGAGATGGTGCAGCTGGCGAAGGAGTTCTCCACGGACGAGTCGCCCTCGTTCGTCAACGGCCTGCTCGGCCGCCTGAAGGAACTGAAGCCGTCCCTGCGCCGCGACGAGGCCTGACAGGTACCCACGAACGCCGGAGGGCCCGCAGCGATCCCGCTGCGGGCCCTCCGGCGTTCGGCGCGGGCCGCGCGCCCCGCGCAGGTGCCACACCCCGGAGGCACGTTTCTGCTGGCCCCCTCCGCGCACCCCGTGGAGCGGTCAGCTCTCCTCGTGCGCCACCGCGCGACGCGCGTCGGCGTCCAGCACGCCCCAGCTGATCAGCTGCTCGGTGAGGACCGAGGGCGACTGGTCGTAGATGACGGCGAGGGTGCGCAGGTCGTCCTGGCGGATCGACAGCACCTTGCCGTTGTAGTCACCGCGCTGCGACTGGATCGTGGCCGCGTAGCGCTGCAGCGGGCCCGCCTTCTCGGCCGGCACCGTGGCCAGCCGCTCCAGGTCCAGCACCAGCTTCGGCGGCGGCTCGGCCGCACCGCCGGGCGTCGTGCCCGGAAGCAGCTCCTGCACGGGAACGCCGTAGAAGTCCGCGAGCTCGGCGAGGCGCTGCACGGTCACGGCACGGTCGCCGCGCTCGTACGAACCGACCACGACCGCCTTCCAGCGTCCCTGGGACTTCTCCTCGACACCGTGGAGGGAAAGGCCCTGCTGGGTGCGGATCGCCCGGAGCTTGGCCCCGAGCTGCTTGGCGTATTCGCTGGACATATAGCTCCCCGGCACTGTGTCGACGCGGTCCGGCTCTGATCCGTACCGCGCGGCTGGTAACTCACTGTGAGGTTACGCAGCGTTACACTCTCGCGTCAAGCCGGACGGTCCGCACCGGCTCTTCCGTGGGAGCGGTGTCCGATTGCGCCGAACGAGTGAGGCCAGGCCCGTTCGGGACGTGTCGCGGCGCCTGCTACGGTGGGGAACGCAATTCCGACGTCCTTTAAGGTCCGTCCCGTGAGGCGGAGAAGGAGGTCCGTTTCTCATGGACAAGCAGGACACGCAGTCCGATGCGCGGCCCGTTCTCGAAGGCCCCGACATCGCGCGGGTACTGACCCGCATCGCCCACGAGATCGTCGAGCGCGCCAAGGGCGCCGACGACGTGGTGCTCCTGGGCATTCCGACCCGGGGCGTCTTCCTCGCCCGGCGGCTCGCCGCCAAGCTGGAGCAGATCACCGAACGCAAGGTGCCGGTCGGCTCGCTCGACATCACCATGTACCGCGACGACCTGCGCATGCACCCGCCGCGTGCGCTGGCCCGCACCGAGATCCCCGGTGACGGCATCGACGGCCGCCTGGTCGTCCTCGTGGACGACGTGCTCTTCTCCGGCCGCACCATCCGCGCCGCCCTCGACGCCCTGAACGACATCGGGCGCCCGCGCGCGGTGCAGCTCGCGGTTCTGGTCGACCGCGGCCACCGCGAACTGCCCATCCGCGCCGACTACGTCGGCAAGAACCTCCCCACGTCGCTGCGGGAGACGGTCAAGGTCCTGCTCGCCGAGGAGGACGGCCGCGACACCGTGCTGCTCGGCGCCAAGCAGGCCGCCCCGGGCGCGCAGCAGTAGGACACCGGCGTACGTCACCGGCGTACGACCGTCCACACGCGCCCCCGCCTGCCCGAATTCTCCCTTATGAACTGCCTTACGGAGCCTGACAGATGCAGCGTCATCTCATCTCGGCCGCCGACCTCTCCCGCGACGACGCCGTCCTGATCCTCGACACCGCCGAGGAGATGGCCCGGGTCGCCGACCGGCCGATCAAGAAGCTGCCGACCCTGCGCGGCCGCACCGTCGTGAACCTCTTCTTCGAGGACTCCACCCGCACCCGGATCTCCTTCGAGGCCGCCGAGAAACGGCTGTCCGCCGACGTCATCAACTTCTCCGCCAAGGGCTCGTCGGTGTCCAAGGGCGAGTCCCTGAAGGACACCGCCCAGACCCTCGAGGCCATGGGCGTCGACGCCGTCGTCATCCGGCACGGCGCCTCAGGAGCCCCGTACCGGCTGGCCAATTCCGGCTGGATCGACGCCGCCGTGATCAACGCCGGCGACGGCACCCACCAGCACCCCACCCAGGCCCTGCTGGACGCCTTCACCATGCGCCGCCGGCTCGTCGGCCGCGACGCCGGACTCGGCCAGGACCTCTCCGGCAAGCGCATCACGATCGTCGGCGACGTCCTGCACAGCCGCGTCGCCCGTTCCAACGTCGACCTGCTGCACACCCTCGGCGCCGAGGTCACCCTGGTCGCCCCGCCCACCCTCGTCCCGGTCGGCGTCGAGCGCTGGCCCTGCGAGGTGTCGTACGACCTCGACAGCACGCTGACCAAGTCCGACGCGGTGATGATGCTGCGCGTGCAGCGCGAGCGCATGAACGCCGCGTTCTTCCCGACCGAGCGCGAGTACTCGCGCCGCTACGGCCTGGACGGCGACCGCATGGCGAAGATGCCGGAGCACGCCGTCGTGATGCACCCCGGCCCGATGGTCCGCGGCATGGAGATCACCGCCGAGGTGGCCGACTCCGACCGCTGCACCGTGGTCGAGCAGGTCGCCAACGGCGTCTCCATCCGGATGGCCGTCCTGTACCTGCTGCTCGGCGGCAACGAGCCCGCCACCACCCACACCGCCCGTACCGAGGAGAAGTAGGACCCATGAGCAAGACCCTGATCCGTGGTGCGAAGGTGCTCGGCGGCGAGCCGCAGGACGTCCTGATCGACGGCGAGACCATCGAGGCCGTGGGCCCCGGGCTGACCGCCGAGGGCGCCGAGGTCGTCGAGGCCGGCGGCAAGGTGCTGCTGCCCGGCCTGGTCGACCTGCACACCCACCTGCGCGAGCCCGGCCGGGAGGACTCCGAGACCGTCCTGACCGGCACCCGCGCCGCCGCCTCCGGCGGCTACACCGCCGTGTTCGCCATGGCCAACACCTTCCCGGTCGCCGACACCGCCGGCGTGGTCGAGCAGGTCTGGCGGCTCGGCAAGGAGCACGGCTACTGCGACGTGCGGCCCGTCGGCGCCGTCACCGTCGGCCTGGAGGGCAGGAAACTCGCCGAGCTGGGCGCCATGTACGAGTCGGCCGCCGGCGTCACCGTCTTCTCCGACGACGGCAAGTGCGTCCACGACGCCGTGATCATGCGCCGCGCCCTGGAGTACGTGAAGGCCTTCGGCGGCGTCGTCGCCCAGCACGCGCAGGAACCGCGGCTGACCGAGGACGCCGAGATGAACGAGGGCGTCGTCTCCGCCGAGCTGGGCCTCGGCGGCTGGCCCGCCGTCGCCGAGGAGGCGATCATCGCCCGGGACGTGCTGCTCGCCGAGCACGTCGGCTCCCGCGTCCACATCTGCCACCTGTCGACCGCCGGGTCCGTCGAGATCGTCCGCTGGGCCAAGTCCCGCGGGATCGACGTCACCGCCGAGGTCACCCCGCACCACCTCCTCCTCACCGACGAGCTGGTCCGGACGTACAACCCCGTCTACAAGGTCAACCCGCCGCTGCGCACCGAGCGTGACGTGCGGGCGCTGCGGGAGGCGCTCGCCGACGGCACGATCGACATCGTCGCCACCGACCACGCCCCGCACCCGCACGAGGACAAGGACTGCGAGTGGGCCGCCGCCGCCATGGGCATGGTCGGCCTGGAGACCGCGCTGTCGGTGGTGCAGGAGACGATGGTGGAGACCGGCCTGCTCGACTGGGCGCAGGTCGCCGACCGCATGTCGTTCACGCCCGCGCGGATCGGCCGGGCCGAGGGCCACGGCCGGCCCGTCTCGCCAGGCGAGCCCGCCAACCTCACGCTGGTGGACACCGCATACCGTGGGTCGGTGGACCCCGCGGGCTTCGCCTCGCGCAGCCGCAACACCCCGTACGAGGGCCGCGAGCTGCCGGGCCGTGTCACCCACACGTGGCTGCGGGGCAAGGCCACGCTCGTCGACGGGAAGCTCACGTGACACCTGTAATCCTGCTGGCCGCCGAGAAGGAATCGGCGGAAGTGACCGACTGGGCCGCCCGCATCGGCTGGGTGGTCGGCCTCGCCCTCTTCGTCGCGCTCGTCTACTGGCTGATGCGCGAGGGCTGGAAGTGGCGCGGCACCCTCCAGAGCGACCTGCCGGACCTGCCCACCGCGCCGGAAGACCCCGGCCCGGCGAAACTGACCCTCAGCGGCCGGTACCACGGCTCCACCACCGCGGGACAGTGGCTCGACCGCATCGTCGCGCACGGCCTGGGCACCCGCAGCCGCGTCGAGCTCACCCTGACGGACGCGGGCCTCGACGTCGTACGCCCCGGCGCGGCCGACTTCTTCGTCCCGCGCGCGGCGCTGCGCGAGGCCCGGCTCGACAAGGGCATCGCCGGCAAGGTCCTCACCGAGGGCGGACTGCTCGTCGTGACCTGGGCGCACGGCGGCAGGCTGCTCGACTCCGGGTTCCGCTCGGACCGCGCGGCGGAGCACGGCGCGTGGGTCGACGCCATCAACTCCATGATCGAAACCAACAGCACGGAAGGCGCCGAACGATGACGACCTCCACCCGGGGAACCAGCAGGGTTCCCGCCGTACTCGTCCTCGAGGACGGCCGGACCTTCAGGGGCCGCGCCTACGGGGCCGTGGGGGAGACGTTCGGCGAGGCCGTCTTCTCCACCGGCATGACCGGCTACCAGGAAACCCTCACCGACCCCTCCTACCACCGCCAGGTCGTCGTCATGACGGCTCCGCACGTCGGCAACACCGGCGTCAACGACGAGGACATGGAGTCCAAGAGGATCTGGGTCTCCGGCTACGTCGTGCGCGACCCCGCGCGCGTGCCGTCCAGCTGGCGCTCCCGGCGCACCCTGGACGAGGAGCTGGCCGCGCAGGGCGTCGTCGGCATCAGCGGCATCGACACCCGCGCCCTGACCCGCCACCTGCGCGAGCGCGGCGCCATGCGCGTCGGCATCTTCAGCGGCGACGCGATCCGGGACGACGCCGCGCTGCTGACCCGCGTCCAGCAGGCCCCGCAGATGACGGGCGCCGACCTGTCCGCCGAGGTCGCCACCACCGAGCCGTACGTGGTCCCCGCGATCGGCGAGAAGAAGTTCACCGTCGCCGCCGTGGACCTCGGCATCAAGGGCATGACCCCGCACCGCATGGCCGAGCGCGGCATCGAGGTGCACGTGCTGCCCGCGACCGCCACCGTCGAGGACGTCTACGCCGTGCACCCCGACGGCGTGTTCTTCTCCAACGGCCCCGGCGACCCGGCCACCGCCGACCACTCCGTCTCCGTGATGCGGGGCGTCCTGGAGCGCGGCACCCCGCTGTTCGGCATCTGCTTCGGCAACCAGATCCTCGGCCGCGCCCTCGGCTTCGGCACCTACAAGCTGAAGTACGGCCACCGCGGCATCAACCAGCCGGTGCAGGACCGCACCACCGGCAAGGTCGAGGTCACCGCGCACAACCACGGCTTCGCCGTCGACGCCCCGCTCGACAAGGTCTCCGACACCCCCTTCGGCCGCGCCGAGGTCTCCCACGTCTGCCTCAACGACAACGTGGTGGAGGGCCTGCAGCTCCTCGACCGCCCGGCCTTCAGCGTCCAGTACCACCCCGAAGCGGCAGCCGGCCCGCACGACGCCGCCTACCTGTTCGACCGCTTCGTTTCCCTGATGGAGGGCCAGCGTGCCTAAGCGCACCGATATCCAGTCCGTCCTGGTCATCGGCTCCGGCCCGATCGTCATCGGCCAGGCCGCCGAGTTCGACTACTCCGGCACCCAGGCGTGCCGCGTGCTCAAGGCCGAGGGCCTGCGCGTCGTCCTGGTCAACTCCAACCCGGCGACGATCATGACCGACCCGGAGATCGCCGACGCCACCTACGTCGAGCCGATCACCCCGGAGTTCGTCGAGAAGATCATCGCCAAGGAGCGCCCCGACGCCCTGCTGCCCACCCTGGGCGGCCAGACGGCCCTGAACACCGCGATCTCGCTCCACGAGAACGGCGTCCTCGACAAGTACGGCGTCGAGCTGATCGGCGCCAACGTGGCGGCGATCCACAAGGGCGAGGACCGCGACCAGTTCAAGGAGGTCGTGGAGGAGGTCCGCAAGAAGATCGGGTACGGCGAGTCCGCCCGCTCGGTCATCTGCCACACCATGAACGAGGTCCTCGCGGGCGTCGAGGAGCTCGGCGGCTACCCGGTCGTCGTCCGCCCCTCCTTCACCATGGGCGGCGCCGGCTCCGGCTTCGCGCACGACGAGGAGGAACTGCGCCGCATCGCCGGACAGGGCCTGACCCTCTCGCCGACCACCGAGGTGCTCCTGGAGGAGTCCATCCTCGGCTGGAAGGAGTACGAGCTGGAGCTGATGCGCGACAAGAACGACAACGTCGTGGTCGTCTGCTCCATCGAGAACTTCGACCCGATGGGCGTCCACACCGGCGACTCGATCACCGTGGCGCCGTCGATGACCCTCACCGACCGCGAGTACCAGATCCTGCGGGATGTCGGCATCGCCGTGATCCGCGAGGTCGGCGTCGACACCGGCGGCTGCAACATCCAGTTCGCGGTCAACCCCGAGGACGGCCGGGTCATCGTCATCGAGATGAACCCGCGCGTGTCCCGCTCCTCCGCGCTCGCCTCCAAGGCGACCGGCTTCCCGATCGCCAAGATCGCCGCCAAGCTCGCCGTCGGCTACACCCTCGACGAGATCCCCAACGACATCACGCGCGAGACCCCGGCCTCCTTCGAGCCGACCCTCGACTACGTGGTCGTCAAGGCCCCGCGCTTCGCCTTCGAGAAGTTCCCCTCCGCCGACTCCACCCTCACCACCACCATGAAGTCGGTCGGCGAGGCCATGGCCATCGGCCGCAACTTCACCGAGGCGTTCCAGAAGGCGCTGCGCTCCCTGGAGAAGAAGGGCAGCCAGTTCACCTTCGTCGGCGACCCCGGCGACAAGCAGGAACTGCTGGAGGCGTCCGTCCGCCCGACCGACGGCCGCATCAACACCGTCATGCAGGCCATCCGCGCGGGCGCCACCCCGGAGGAGGTCTTCGCGTACACGAGGATCGACCCCTGGTTCGTCGACCAGCTCTTCCTCATCAAGGAGATCGCCGACGAACTCGCCGAGGCGCCCGAGCTGACCCGCGAGCTGCTCGCCGAGGCCAAGCGGCACGGCTTCTCCGACCAGCAAATCGGCGAGATCCGCGGCCTGCGCGAGGACGTCGTCCGCGAGGTCCGGCACGCGCTCGGCATCCGCCCGGTCTACAAGACGGTCGACACCTGCGCCGCCGAGTTCGCCGCGAAGACGCCGTACTTCTACTCCTCCTACGACGAGGAGACCGAGGTCGCGCCGCGCGAGAAGCCCGCGGTGATCATCCTGGGCTCCGGCCCGAACCGCATCGGCCAGGGCATCGAGTTCGACTACTCCTGCGTCCACGCCTCCTTCGCGCTGAGCGACGCCGGGTACGAGACGGTGATGGTCAACTGCAACCCGGAGACCGTCTCCACGGACTACGACACCTCCGACCGCCTGTACTTCGAGCCGCTCACGCTGGAAGACGTGCTGGAGATCGTCCACGCCGAGCGGCAGGCCGGCCCCGTCGCGGGCGTCGTCGTGCAGCTCGGCGGCCAGACCCCGCTCGGCCTGTCCCAGGCGCTCAAGGACAACGGCGTGCCCATCGTCGGCACCTCCCCGGAGGCCATCCACGCCGCCGAGGACCGCGGCGCCTTCGGCCGCGTGCTGCAGGAGGCCGGCCTGCCCGCGCCCAAGCACGGCACCGCCACCACCTTCGCCGAGGCCAAGGCCATCGCCGACGAGATCGGCTACCCGGTCCTGGTCCGCCCGTCGTACGTGCTCGGCGGACGCGGCATGGAGATCGTCTACGACGAGGCCCGCCTGGAGTCGTACATCGCCGAGTCCACCGAGATCAGCCCCTCCCGGCCGGTCCTGGTCGACCGGTTCCTCGACGACGCCATCGAGATCGACGTCGACGCCCTGTACGACGGCGAGGAGCTGTACCTCGGCGGCGTCATGGAGCACATCGAGGAGGCCGGCATCCACTCCGGCGACTCGGCGTGCGCCCTGCCCCCGATCACCCTGGGCGGCTTCGACATCAAGCGGCTGCGCGCCTCCACCGAGGGCATCGCGCGCGGCGTCGGGGTACGCGGGTTGATCAACATCCAGTTCGCGCTGGCCGGCGACATCCTCTACGTCCTGGAGGCCAACCCGCGCGCCTCGCGCACCGTCCCCTTCACCTCGAAGGCGACCGCGGTACCGCTGGCCAAGGCCGCCGCCCGGATCTCGCTCGGCGCGACCATCGCCGAACTGCGCGCCGAGGGCCTGCTCCCGGCCCGCGGAGACGGCGGCGAGCTGCCGCTGGACGCGCCGATCTCCGTCAAGGAGGCCGTCATGCCGTGGTCGCGCTTCCGCGACATCCACGGCCGCGGCGTCGACACCGTCCTCGGCCCGGAGATGCGCTCCACCGGCGAGGTCATGGGCATCGACTCCGTCTTCGGCACGGCGTACGCCAAGTCGCAGGCGGGCGCCTACGGGCCGCTGCCGACCAGGGGCCGCGCCTTCATCTCGGTCGCCAACCGCGACAAGCGCTCGATGATCTTCCCGGCGCGCGAGCTGGTCGCGCACGGCTTCGAGCTGCTCGCCACGTCCGGCACGGCCGAGGTCCTCAAGCGCAACGGCATCAACGCCACCGTCGTGCGCAAGCAGTCCGAGGGCCCCGGCCCGAACGGCGAGCGGACCATCGTCCAGCTCATCCACGACGGCGAGGTCGACCTCATCGTCAACACCCCGTACGGCACCGGCGGCCGCCTCGACGGCTACGACATCCGCACCGCGGCCGTGGCCCGGTCCGTGCCCTGCCTGACGACCGTGCAGGCGCTCGCCGCGGCGGTCCAGGGCATCGACGCCCTCAACCGCGGCGACGTGGGCGTGCGATCGCTCCAGGAACACGCGGAATTCCTGACCGCGGCCCGCGACTAGCCCCGAGGGGGACACCGGAAACGGTGTCCCCCTCCGCACGAGGACACCATGTACCAGATCTTCTTCAATCTCGTCTTCAGGCGGATGGACGCGGAGCGGGCCCACCACCTCGCCTTCCGCTGGATCCGCCTCGCCGCCCGCATCCCCGTGCTGCGCACCTTCGCCGCCGCCGTGCTCGCCCCCCGCCACAAGGAGCTGCGCACGGAGGCCTTCGGGCTGCGCATGCACGGCCCCTTCGGGCTCGCCGCCGGCTTCGACAAGAACGCCGTCGCCGTCGACGGCATGGCCATGCTCGGCTTCGACCACGTGGAGATCGGCACGGTCACCGGCGAGCCCCAGCCCGGCAACCCGAAGAAGCGGCTGTTCCGGCTGGTCGCGGACCGCGCGCTGATCAACCGCATGGGCTTCAACAACGACGGCTCCCTCGCCGTCGCCGCCCGGCTGGCCACCCGCAACCCCGTCTTCAAGACCGTCGTCGGCGTCAACATCGGCAAGACCAAGGCCGTCCCCGAGCAGGAGGCCGTCGCCGACTACGTGAAGTCGGCCGAGCGGCTCGCCCCGTACGCCGACTACCTGGTCGTCAACGTCTCCTCGCCCAACACGCCCGGGCTGCGCGACCTCCAGGCCGTCGACCACCTGCGCCCGCTGCTGAGCGCCGTCCGCGAGGCCGCGGACCGCAGGGTCCCGGCCCGGCGCGTCCCGCTCCTGGTCAAGATCGCACCGGACCTGGCCGACGAGGACGTCGACGCGGTCGCCGACCTGGCCGTCGAGCTGGGCCTGGACGGCATCATCGCCACCAACACCACCATCGCGCGCGAAGGCCTCGGCCTGGCCTCCGACCCCGCCCTCGTGCAGGAGACCGGCGGTCTGTCCGGCGCCCCGCTGAAGGCACGCTCCCTGGAGGTGCTGCGCCGCCTGTACGCGCGCGTGGGCGACCGCATCACCCTGGTCGGTGTCGGCGGCATCGAGGACGCCGAGGACGCCTGGCAGCGCATCCTGGCCGGTGCCACGCTGATCCAGGGCTACAGCGCCTTCATCTACCGGGGCCCCTTCTGGAGCCGCGCCGTCCACAAGGGCCTCGCCGCGCGCCTGCGCACCAGCCCGTACGCCACCCTCGCCGACGCGGTCGGCGCCGACGTCAGGAAGCCCGCATGACGGTTCTGGAGCCCTTCGGCACCCGGCTGCGCCGCGCCATGGACGCGCGCGGGCCGTTGTGCGTCGGCATCGACCCGCACGCCTCGCTGCTCGCCGAGTGGGGCCTGAACGACGACGTGGCCGGCCTGGAGCGGTTCAGCCGCACGGTCGTCGAGGCGGTGGCCGACCGGGTCGCCGTGCTCAAGCCGCAGAGCGCGTTCTTCGAGCGGTTCGGCTCACGGGGCGTGGCCGTCCTGGAGAAGACGGTCGCGCAGGCGCGGGCGGCGGGCGCCCTGGTCGTGATGGACGCCAAGCGCGGCGACATCGGCTCGACCATGGCCGCGTACGCGGAGTCGTTCCTGCACAAGGACGCGCCGCTGTTCTCGGACGCGCTGACCGTCTCCCCGTACCTCGGCTACGGCTCGCTGAGCCCGGCCGTGGCGCTGGCCCGGGAGAGCGGCGCCGGCCTGTTCGTGCTGGCGCTGACCTCCAACCCGGAGGGCGCCGAGGTCCAGCACGCGGTGCGGCCCGACGGGCGCAGCGTCGGCGCAACCATGCTGGCGCACCTGGCCGCCGAGAACGCGGGGGAGGACCCGCTGGGCTCCTTCGGCGCGGTGGTCGGCGCGACGCTCGGCGACCTGTCCACGTACGACCTGGACATCAACGGTCCGCTGCTCGCCCCCGGCATCGGCGCGCAGGGGGCGACCCCGGCCGACCTGCCCCAGGTGTTCGGCACGGCGGTCCGCAACGTCGTGCCGAACGTCAGCCGCGGCGTGCTGCGGCACGGACCCGACGCGGGAGCCCTGCGCGCGGCGGCCGGCCGTTTCGCCGAGGAGATCCGCGACGCGGTGACCTCCGGCTGAGCACGCGCAGCCGCTCCGGCGGGTGCTCCCGGAGTCCTTCCCACCGCTTCCGTGGGGCCCGGCCGGATGATCCACCGCAGGTTTGAGCCTGGATACATCCTCAAATCCGGGGCATTATGTCCTCAATGTCTGGCCTGACGGAGGCTGACCAGGACTTTTCCGCTGTTCTCGCTGACTCTTGCGGACTTGCCCGCTAGTCTCCGACGAGTGAGGGCACCTCCCACGCCCTCAAGGCAGTGAGGGGAGAGCGGGCAGCGTGTTGCTCGTGGCTCCCCAGGTGTGGGGCGACTAGGTTCCTCACCGGTCCGTATCCGACAGTTCGACATCCGAGGTGACGTAGGCGTGGCTCTTCCGCCCCTTACCCCTGAACAGCGCGCAGCCGCGCTCGAAAAGGCCGCCGCGGCTCGCCGGGAGCGGGCCGAGGTCAAGAATCGACTCAAGCACTCCGGCGCCTCCCTCCACGAGGTCATCAAGCAGGGCCAGGAGAACGACGTCATCGGCAAGATGAAGGTCTCCGCCCTCCTTGAGTCCCTGCCGGGCGTGGGCAAGGTCCGCGCCAAGCAGATCATGGAGCGACTGGGCATCTCCGAGAGCCGTCGTGTGCGTGGCCTCGGTTCCAACCAGATCGCCTCCCTGGAGCGCGAGTTCGGCAGCACCGGCTCCTGAGTCCCGGGCACCCCGGGATTGCTGGAATAATCGCTGCATGAGTGAACGTCCGCGGCTGACCGTGCTCTCCGGCCCCTCCGGGGTCGGCAAGAGCACGGTCGTCGCCCATATGCGCAAGGAACACCCCGAGGTCTGGCTGTCGGTGTCGGCGACGACCCGCAAGCCCCGCCCGGGCGAGCGGCACGGAGTCCACTACTTCTTCGTCACCGACGAGGAGATGGACAAGCTGATCGCCAACGGCGAGCTGCTGGAGTGGGCCGAATTCGCAGGCAACCGCTACGGCACGCCGCGTGCGGCCGTCCTCGAGCACCTGGAGGCGGGTGTGCCCGTCCTCCTGGAGATCGACCTCCAGGGTGCCCGGCAGATCCGTGAGTCCATGGCGGAGGCGTATCTGGTGTTCCTGGCTCCGCCCTCCTGGGAGGAGCTGGTGCGCAGACTCACCGGCCGGGGCACCGAACCGCCCGACGTGATCGAGCGCCGCCTGAACGCGGCCAAGGTCGAACTCGCGGCCGAGCGGGAGTTCGACGAGACCCTGGTCAACACCTCCGTCGAGGATGTGGCGCGCGAGCTGCTAGCCTTGATGGATGTTGTGTGATCACGGGTCCTCCGACCCGTTGACGGATCCGGTACCGACAGATGTGGTACCGACGGATCCGGCACTGACAGATGCGGTACGCATGCGGTACTGACGGGTTCAGTGATCACGACCGGTCTTTTCCCATCCATCGGAAGGTAGAGCGTGTCCTCTTCCATCTCCGCGCCCGAGGGCATCATCAACCCGCCGATCGACGAGCTCCTCGAGGCCACCGACTCGAAGTACAGCCTCGTGATCTACGCGGCCAAGCGTGCCCGTCAGATCAACGCGTACTACTCGCAGCTCGGCGAGGGCCTCCTCGAGTACGTCGGTCCGCTCGTCGACACCCACGTCCACGAGAAGCCGCTCTCGATCGCCCTCCGGGAGATCAACGCGGGGCTGCTGACGTCCGAGGCCGTCGAGGGTCCGGCGCAGTAGTTTTTTCAGCTTGCAGTTGGTTTTTCCACAGGCCCGGCAGTCGCTCTGCCGGGCCTGTGGTGTGTGATGGAGACGTGCGCCCGTCGTCCGGCGCACCCGAGCCGAGCACGCGGGGAGAGACGGTGGACAAGCCGAAGGTCGTTCTGGGGGTCAGCGGCGGCATCGCGGCCTACAAGTCCTGCGAGCTGCTGCGCAGACTGACCGAGTCGGGCCACGACGTCCGCGTCGTCCCCACCGCGTCCGCGCTGCACTTCGTCGGCGCCGCCACCTGGTCCGCCCTGTCCGGCCACCCGGTCTCCACCGAGGTCTGGGACGACGTGCACCAAGTCCCGCACGTCCGCATCGGCCAGCACGCCGACCTCGTGGTGGTCGCCCCGGCCACGGCCGACATGCTCGCCAAGGCCGCCCACGGCATCGCCGACGACCTGCTCACCAACACCCTCCTCACCGCCCGCTGCCCGGTCGTCTTCGCCCCGGCGATGCACACCGAGATGTGGGAGCACCCGGCCACCCGGGAGAACGTGGCCACGCTCCGCCGCCGCGGCGCCGTCGTCGTCGAACCGGCCGTCGGGCGCCTCACCGGCGTGGACACCGGCAAGGGCCGGCTGCCCGACCCCGCCGAGATCTTCGAGATCTGCCGCCGGGTGCTGGCCCGCGGCGTCACCGAGCCCGACCTCACCGGGCGGCACGTCGTGGTCAGTGCCGGCGGCACCCGCGAACCCCTCGACCCGGTGCGCTTCCTCGGCAACCGCTCCTCCGGCAAGCAGGGCTACGCCCTCGCCCGCACCGCCGCCGCCCGGGGCGCCCGCGTCACCCTGATCGCGGCGAACGCCGCCCTGCCCGACCCGGCGGGCGTCGACGTCGTGCCGGTGGGCACGGCCGTCGAGCTGCGCGAGGAGGTGCTGAAGGCGGCAGCCGACGCCGACGCGGTCGTCATGGCCGCCGCCGTGGCGGACTTCCGCCCGGCGGCCTACGCCACCGGGAAGATCAAGAAGCAGGACGGCCAGGAGCCCGAGCCCATCGCCCTGGTGCGTAATCCGGACATTCTCGCGGAGATCTCGGCCGACCGCGCCCGCCCCGGCCAGATCGTCGTCGGCTTCGCCGCCGAGACGGACGACGTCCTCGCCAACGGGCGCAAGAAGCTCGCCCGCAAGGGCTGCGACCTGCTCGTGGTGAACGAGGTGGGGGAGCGCAAGACCTTCGGCGCCGAGGAGAACGAGGCCGTGGTGCTGGGCGCCGACGGCAGTGAGACCCCTGTGGCGCACGGGCCGAAGGAGGCGCTGGCCGAAACGGTGTGGGACCTCGTGGCCGAACGCCTGCGCTGAAAAGCCCGCACCCGATTCACAGCTTCCTGAAACCACGCCCCTGCGGGCGCGGCGCCTCTGGCCAAGCACGCCCGCGATTCGGCAGAATGCGGGTGCCGCAGGTCACAGCGTTCCCGAGAGGCGAGACAGGGAGGCCAGTGGCCGAACGCGACCGATAAACTGTTTGCCGGACGTCGCCGGGCGCAGCCCCCGGCCCGTCCACCCATGATCAGCCAGCAGCCGCTGCAACCCCAGGGAGCGTTGTGTCCCGTCGCCTGTTCACCTCGGAGTCCGTGACCGAGGGTCACCCCGACAAGATCGCTGACCAGATCAGCGACACCATTCTCGACGCGCTCCTGCGCGAGGACCCGACCTCCCGGGTCGCGGTCGAGACCCTGATCACCACCGGCCTCGTGCACGTGGCCGGCGAGGTCACCACCAAGACCTACGCGGACATCGCGACCCTCGTCCGCGGCAAGGTCCTCGAGATCGGTTACGACTCCTCCAAGAAGGGCTTCGACGGCGCCTCCTGCGGTGTCTCGGTGTCGATCGGCGCGCAGTCCCCGGACATCGCGCAGGGCGTGGACGCCGCCTACGAGGCCCGCGTCGAGGGCGACGAGGACGAGCTGGACCGGCAGGGCGCGGGCGACCAGGGCCTGATGTTCGGCTACGCGACGGACGAGACGCCGACGCTGATGCCGCTGCCGATCTTCCTGGCGCACCGCCTGGCGAAGCGCCTGTCCGAGGTCCGCAAGAACGGCACGATCCCCTACCTGCGGCCCGACGGCAAGACCCAGGTCACCATCGAGTACGACGGCGACAAGGCGGTCCGCCTGGACACGGTCGTCGTCTCCTCGCAGCACGCGAGCGACATCGACCTGGACTCGCTGCTGGCGCCGGACATCCGCGAGTTCGTGGTCGAGCCGGAGCTGAAGGCGCTGGTCGACGAGGGCATCAAGCTCGACACCGACAGCTACCGGCTGCTGGTCAACCCGACCGGCCGGTTCGAGATCGGCGGCCCGATGGGCGACGCCGGCCTGACCGGCCGCAAGATCATCATCGACACGTACGGCGGCATGGCCCGGCACGG
>NZ_JBFBAX010000030.1:0-79834 GCF_040682395.1 Streptomyces sp. NPDC051207
TACCCCGCCCCACACGACAACGTCGGTCTCCACGACCACAACTGGATCGTGAAGACCGACGTCACGCTCGGCCCGGATTAACCAACAGCGTCCCCCTCGGCGCGGGCCTTCGCGCATCGCGGCCGAACCCGCCGCCAGCCCCTGGCCAGGCGCCCTTCAGAGGTCTCGTCCAATGGACACGAAAAACCTCGTCAATTCGTTGTTTCCGCAGGCCACATGGGGTTCACCTGCCGTTGACGCGCGCAGATACTCGCTGATAGACAACCTCATCTGTCTGATCAGCCCGTTCGCTCCACCCGTCTCAACCGGTCTCCACCTGCCCTTCCCACGCGAGCCATGACGCGAGGTCACCGACGCAATGGACAAGAACGATCAGTACGGCAGAGGGCGTTCGCGCCCGCGCTCTCGTCATCTCCCGCGCCGCGTCCGGCTCGCGGCGGCGGCCGGTGCGGCCGCGCTCGCCCTGACGGCCGGTCTCGCGACACCGCTCGACCCGGCGCCGCGGCAGGCGAGCGCGGCCGACGACGGCAAGAAGGTGCTCACGGTCGCCGTGGCGCAGAGCGTCGACTCGCTCAGCCCGTTCCTGGCGGTCCGGCTGCTCAGTACGAGCATCCACCGGCTCACGTACGAGTACCTGACGAACTACGACCCCAAGGACAACAAGGTCGTCCCGGGCCTTGCCACCGCGTGGGAGCCGTCGCCCGACAAGCTGACCTGGACGTACACCATCCGGGACAACTCCACGTGGTCCGACGGCAAGCAGGCCACCGCCGAGGACGCGGCGTGGACGTTCAACACGATGATGACCGACGAGGGCGCCGCCACCGCCAACGGCAGCTTCGTCGGGAACTTCAAGAAGGTCACCGCGCCCAGCCCCACCAAGCTGGTCATCGAGCTGAAGAAGCCGCAGGCCACCATGACGGCGCTGGACGTGCCGATCGTGCCCAAGCACGTGTGGGAGAAGGTCGACGACTTCTCGAAGTTCAACAACGACAAGGAGTTCCCGATCGTCGGGAACGGGCCGTTCGTGCTCACCGGCTACAAGCCCGACAGCTACGTACGCCTCAAGGCCAACAAGGAGTTCTGGCGCGGCTCCCCGAAGTTCGACGAGCTGGTCTTCCGCTACTACAAGGACCAGGACGCGGCGGTGTCCGCCCTGCGCAAGGGTGAGGTGTCCTTCGTCTCGGGCTCGCCGTCGCTGACTCCCGCCCAGGCCGCCTCGCTCAAGGGCGAGGAGAACATCAAGGTCAACGACGCCTCCGGCCGGCGCTTCTACGCGCTGGCCACCAACCCGGGCGCGAAGGCGAAGAACGGCGAGAAGTTCGGCGACGGGCACCCCTCGCTGCTGGACCAGCGGGTCAGGAACGCGCTGTTCATGGCGGTCGACCGCAAGGCCGTCATCGACAAGGTGTTCCAGGGCCACGCCGTCGAGGGCGCCGGGTACATCCCGCCGCGGTTCTCGCAGTACTTCTGGAAGCCGTCCGGCGACCAGGAGCTGGCGTACGACCCGGCGAGGGCCGCGAAGCTGCTCGACGAGGCCGGGTACAAGGAGAACGGTGACGGCAGGCGCGTCGGCAAGGACGGCAGGCCGATCAACTACCGCATCCTGTGCCACGCCACGGACCCGAACGACAAGGCGATCGGCAAGTACCTCCAGGAGTGGTGGGGCGACCTCGGCATCGGGGTGACGCTGAACTGCCTGGACAACGTGACCGACCCCTGGCTGGCCGGAAAGTACGACCTGGCCTTCGACGGCTGGTCGGTCAACCCCGACCCGGACTTCGTGCTGTCCATCCACACCTGCGCGGCGCTCCCGGCGACGCCCAAGGACACCGGCGCGACGGACAACTTCATCTGCGACAAGAAGTTCGACGAGCTCTACGCGAAGCAGCTCGCCGAATACGATCCGGCCAAACGGGCGGACATCGTCAAGCAGATGCAGTCGCGGCTGTACGACCTCGGGTACATGAACGTCATGGCGTATCCGAACGCGGTCGAGGCCTACCGGACGGACCACATCGAGTCGATCACCACCATGCCGGCCAAGGCGGGCAACATCTACGGCCAGGACGGCTACTGGAGCTGGTGGTCGGCCGTTCCGGCGGACTCCGGCGAGTCGTCGGACGACTCGTCCTCGACCGGGGTCGTGATCGGCATCGTGGCGGGTGTCGTCGTCCTCGCGGGTCTGGGCGCGTTCCTGGCGATGCGCCGCCGGTCCACCGCCGAGGACCGCGAGTAGACCGGGCAGGCGCCCTCCGGCGCCCGCGCACTCCCGAACCGACCAGGCGATTGAGTTCACATGACCGCTGACGCAACACCCGCGCTGGTCGAGGAGACCGCCGGTCCGGCCGATGCCGGGCCGGCGGCCCGCGGGCCACGGGCGCGCACCACCACCGCGTATCTGCGGTACGTGGCGGGCAAGGTGGCGGGTGCGGCCGTCTCGCTGCTCGCCGTCCTCGTCACCAGCTTCTTCCTGTTCCGGCTGATCCCGGGCGACCCGGTCAAGCACATGACCGGCGGCCGTCAGGTGTCGGCGGAGCAACTCGCGGCCTACCGCAAGGAGTTCGGGCTCGACCTGCCGCTGTGGCAGCAGTTCACCGACTACTGCGGCAAGGCGCTCACCGGCGACCTGGGCACGTCGTACCAGTTCCGGGCGCCGGTCATCGACAAGATCACCGAGGCGCTGCCGAACACGCTGCTGCTGACCGGCACTTCCTTCGTCCTCTACACGGTGCTCGGCATCTACCTGGGCACCCGCTCGGCGTGGCGGCACGGCCGGACGGGTGACCGGATCAACACCGGTCTGGCGCTGACGCTGTACTCCATCCCGTCGTTCTGGCTGGGGCTGCTGCTGATCATCGTGCTGTCGGTGGGCATCGGCCCGCTGCCGGGCCTGTTCCCGACCGGTGGCATGGAGTCGGGCGGCGAGGAGGGGTTCGCGTACGTCCTGGACGTGGCGCACCACCTGATCCTGCCGGTGCTGACCCTGGTGGCCGTCGAGTACGGGCAGACGCTGCTCGTGACGCGGTCGGCGCTGCTGGACGAGATGGGCAGCGACTATCTGACGACCGCGCGCGCCAAGGGCCTGCGCGACGACCTCGTGCGGCGCAGGCACGCGGTGCCCAACGCGCTGCTGCCGACCGTGACGCTGATCTTCATCAACCTCGGGCGGACCGTCGCGGGCGTCATCCTGGTGGAGACGGTGTTCTCCTGGCCGGGCCTGGGCGGGCTGTTCTACCAGGCTCTGAGCGTGCCCGACCTGCCGCTGGTGCAGGGCCTGTTCTTCGTGTTCGCCGCCGCGGTGATCGTGATGAACACGCTCGCCGACCTGATCTATCCGCTGCTCGACCCCCGGGTGGGCCGATGACGACCGAGACCGCAGCCACCGGGAAGACCCCCGCGAGTCCGCGCGCGCTCGCCCGGCAGCGGCGCCGCGCCTCCGTGGCCCGCTTCTGGCGGCAGTACCGCACGCACCGGGCCGGTGTGTCCGGCCTGGCGGCGCTCGCGCTGTTCGCGCTGCTGGCGCTGGCCGCGCCGCTGATCGTCGGCTCCGACGTGAGCAACGTGACCGACGCGCCGGGCAGCCCCCTGCAGAGCCCCAGCGGCGCATTCCCGCTCGGCACCGACCAGTTCGGCCGCGACCTGCTGGGCCTGGTGGTGTGGGGCTCGCGCGTGTCGCTGCTGGTGGGGCTGCTCGCCGCGGTGCTGTCGGTGGCGATCGGCACGCTGATCGGTGTCACCGCCGGGCACTTCCGCGGCTGGTACGCGACGGTGATGATGCGGATCACGGACTGGTTCCTCGTCATGCCGACGCTGGTCCTGGCGATCGCGCTGGCCACCGTGATGTCCCGTTCGCTGACCACCATCGTCGTGGCGATCGGCGTGACCACCTGGCCGACCACGGCCCGGCTGGTGCGCGCGCAGACGCTGGCGGTGGAGACCCGGCCGTACATCGAGCGGGCGAGGGCGCTGGGCGGCGGGCACTGGCACATCATGTCCCGGCACGTGCTGCCGAACGTGATGCCGCTGGTGCTGGCCCAGACGACCCTGATCATCTCCTCGGCCATTCTCGCCGAGGCCACGCTGGCCTTCCTCGGCCTCGGCGACCCGACGGTCGTCTCCTGGGGCGGTCTGCTCCAGGACGCCCGGGAGGCGGGCGCGGTCAGTGCCGGCCACTGGTGGTACCTGGTGCCGCCGGGCATCGCGATCGCGGTGGTGGCGCTGGCGTTCACGCTGTGCGGCCGGGCCGTGGAGTCGGTCCTCAACCCGAGGCTGGGGGTGTCCCGGTGAGTCTGCTCGACGTCAGGGGCCTGACGGTGACGTACGCCGGCGGGGCCGCGGCCGTGCGCGGTGTGGACCTGCGCCTGGAGGCGGGGCAGAAGCTCGGCCTGGCCGGTGAGTCCGGCTGCGGCAAGTCCACGCTGGCGCTGGCCGTGCTGCGGCTGCTGCCCGCCGGGGCGCGGGCCACCGGGGAGATCCTGCTCGACGGTGAGGACGTGCTGGGCATGAAGTGGGGCCGGGTGCGCGCGGTCCGCTGGGCCGGGGCGTCCATCGTCTTCCAGGGCGCGATGCACTCCCTCAACGCCGTGCACCGCATCGGCGACCAGATCGCCGAGCCGATCCTGCTACACCGCAAGGCCACCCCGGCCGGCGCGAAGAGGAGGACCGGCGAGCTGCTGGAGCAGGTCGGCCTGCCCGCCGCCCGCGCCAACGCCTACCCGCACGAGCTGTCCGGCGGGCAGCGCCAGCGCGTCATGATCGCGATGGCGCTGGCCTGCGACCCGCGGCTGGTCATCGCCGACGAGCCGACCACCGCGCTCGACGTGATGATCCAGGCGCAGATCCTCCGGCTGATCGAGCAGCTCGTCGCCGAGCAGGACGTGGGCCTCGTCATGATCAGCCACGACCTGGCGGTGCTCGCGGACACCTGCGACCGGCTCGCCGTGATGTACGCGGGCCGGGTCGTCGAGGAGGGCCCCGCCCGGCAGGTCTACGACGATGCCCGGCACCCGTACGCCAGGGCGCTGTCGGCCGCGTTCCCGAGGATCGGCGACCCGGCGTCCCGGTTCGCGCCGCAGGGTCTGGCCGGCGATCCGCCCGACCCCGCGGCGCTGCCGTCCGGCTGCACGTTCCACCCGCGCTGCCCGGTGGCCCTGGACCCCTGCGCGCGTCAGGACCAGGCGCTGCGGGCGGCGGGAGCGGACCGGCGGGCGGCCTGCGTCCACGTGACGGCGGACGGGCCCGCGGCACCGGGACCCCTTGAGGAAGCGAGGCCGAGCACGCCATGACCACGACCCCCGCAGTCCCCGAGGCGCCCGGGGTCACCGGCGCCCCGCTGCTGAGCGCGCGGGACCTGCACGTCACGTTCCCGGGTCGGCACGGCGCGGCCCGCGCCCGCGCGGTCGACGGCGTCGACCTCGACATCCGGCCCGGTGAGATCGTCGCCCTGGTCGGCGAGTCCGGCTGCGGCAAGACGACCCTGGCGCGCAGCCTGCTGGGCCTGGTCCGGCCGACGTCCGGCGACGTCACCTTCGACGGCCGCCCGCTGGACTACTCGGGCCGGGCCCTGAAGGCGTACCGCAAGCGCGTCCAGCTGGTCCTGCAGGACCCGAGCGGCTCGCTCAACCCGCGGCACACGGTGTACGACGCGGTCGCCGAGGGGCTGCGCATCCACGGGTACGGCGGTGACGAGCAGCAGGCCGTCGCGCGGGCGCTGTCCCGGGCCGGGCTGCGGCCACCGGAGCGGTTCTTCCTGCGCTACCCGCACGAGCTGTCCGGCGGGCAGCGGCAGCGGGTCGTCATCGCGGGCGCGCTGGTCCTGGAGCCCGAACTCCTCGTCGCGGACGAGCCGGTGGCGTCCCTCGACGCCTCGGTGCGCGGCGAGATCCTGGCGCTGCTGCTGCGGCTGCGCACCGAGCTGGGCCTGTCCGCGCTGGTCGTCACGCACGACCTGGGGCTGGCGTGGAACATCGCCGACCGGGTGGCCGTGATGTACCTGGGCCGGATCGTGGAGACCGGCGCTGTGGAGCAGGTCCTGACGGCGCCCCGGCACCCGTACACGCAGGCCCTGCTGTCGGTGCTCCCGGAGGCCCCGGGCGATCCGGTGGTCCTCACGGGCGAGCCCCCGGACCCGTCGCGCGTCCCGGCCGGGTGCCGCTTCCACGTCCGCTGTCAGGTCCTGGCGAGCGGCGAGGCGGAACGCGCGGGGGTGGCGGACGCCTGCCGGAAGCGTGACCTGGAGATCCTGGACGGCGGCGGAGCGGCGCAGGCGGCGTGCCACTGGGCACGGGCGGTACAGGCCTGAGCCGGGCCGGAGCAGCCGGGGCGGCGGTTACGCCTGCGCCGCCCCCACCAGCTCCCGGCACCGCTCGACGTCCGCGGCCATCTGCTCCAGCAGCCCTTCGAGCGTGTCGAACTTCGCCTGGCCGCGCACGAACGCCAGGAAGTCCACGGCGACGTGCAGCCCGTACAGGTCGAGGCCGACGCGGTCGATGGCGTACGCCTCCACCGTGCGCTCGGTGCCGTCGAACTGCGGGTTCGTGCCGACGGAGATCGCCGCCGGCATCGCCTCGCCCTGGGCGTGCAGCCAGCCCGCGTACACGCCGTCGGCCGGGATCGCGGTGTGCGGCAGCGTCTCGACGTTGGCGGTGGGGAAGCCCAGCTCGCGGCCCCGCTGGGCGCCCCGGACGACGACGCCCTCCACGCGGTGCGGGCGGCCCAGGATCTCCGCGGCGCCCTCGACGTCGCCCGCGCCGACCAGGCGCCGGGTCAGGGTGGAGGAGAAGGGCTCGCCGCCGCCCGCCTCGCCGCGGACGTACAGGTCCACGACGTCGACCTCGAAGTCGTAGACCGCGCCCTGCTCGGCGAGGAACTCGACGTTGCCCGCGGCCTTGTGACCGAAGCGGAAGTTGGGGCCCTCGACGACCGCCTTGGCGTGCAGCCGGTCCACCAGGACCTTGACGACGAAGTCGGCCGGGGACAGCTTCGAGAACTCCTTCGTGAACGGCAGGATCAGCACGGCGTCCACGCCCAGTTCGCCCATCAGTTCGGCGCGGCGGTGGTGCGGGGCGAGCAGCGGCGGGTGGCTGCCGGGCCGGACGACCTCGCTGGGGTGCGGGTCGAAGGTGACGACGACGGCGGGCACGCCCAGCTCGCGGGCGCGGTTCACGGCATGCCGGATGATCAGCTGGTGGCCGCGGTGGACTCCGTCGTAGGAGCCGATGGTGACGACGCTGCGCCCCCAGTCCTCGGGGATGTCCTCCAAGCCACGCCAGCGCTGCACTGTGAATGCTCCTTGTCGCAAACTCGTCGAACCGGGTCCGTGGTTGCCTCGTACGCAGGTCTAAGGGTGCCATGCCGTCGCCGTCCGGCCCTCATCGGCGTCGGGCTGTGACGCAGGGCACGCGCGGGGCGGTTCAGGCGGGAACGCGGACGCCCGCCAGGTGCTCGATCGCGCGGCGGGTGCTGGGGCCCACCAGCGCCGCCCAGTCGCCGGGGGCGCCGGTCAGCCAGCCGGCCACGCGGGCGGCGAAGCCGGGCACGTGCCTGCTCAGGTCGGCGAGGCCGAGGTCGAGGCGGGTGGCGCCGTCCGGGGTGCGCGCCAGGCGCAGGCCGGTGCGGTGCACGAGGTCGCGCAGCTCGTCGCCGTCGTGCCGGGCGGCGCCGCGCAGCAGGGCGTCCAGGACGGAGGGTTCGTCCTCGCGGGCGAGCAGCATCTCGCGCAGCTCGCGGCGCACGGGCCGGGAGGCGGGCGCGCCGGGGGCGCCGATGACCCCGGCGAGCGCGGCCCGTACCGGTTCGGGTCCGTCGGCGAGCAGCGAGCCGGCCAGCGGCAGCAGCACGGCACGGGCGGCCGGTCCCTGCTCGAGGCGCCGGTCGACGTACGCGGCGACGTCCCCGGCGGTCTCGGGGCGCCGCTCGACGACCTCCTGGACGAGGGCGGCGACCCGGATCGCCAGGCCGGGCGTGGTGACGTCGGCGAGGGTGCGCAGGGCGGGCCCGGTGCCGGGCAGCCGCAGCCGCTCCCGGAAGGCGTCGAGGACGGGGTCGGGGTGCGTGACGAGGGCACCGGCGAGGGCGCCCGGCGGGAACAGCGGGTCGCCGGCCGCGAAGTGTCGCAGCGCCTGCGGCAGGTACCGGGCGCGGGTGTGCGGGTCGCGGACGAGGAGGGCGAGCGCGCCGCCGTGCAGGGTGTGGTCGGCGGGGCGGGCGAGCAGGGCGAGGGCGGTGTAGCGCAGCAGTATGCGGTCGGCCTCGGTGCGGGCGTGCGGGGCGGCCACCAGCCCGTGGGTCAGTGCCGCCGCCCGGCGCTCGGGGCGCTCGTCGTGCGCCCACCGGTCGGCGGCCCGGCACACGGCCGAGGGTTCCTCCCGGGCGAGTGCGCCGAGCAGTTCGGCGGCGCGCGGATGCGCGCTGCCGGCGAGCGCCTCGGCCAGGTCGTCCAGGGCCCGGTGCCGGTGGGTGTGCAGCAGCGCCTGCGCGGCCGTGCCGACGCTCGCGTGCGGGGTGCCGGGCAGCGGACGCTCGTCGTCGAACCAGCGCACGAGGTGCGGCTGTACGGCGGCGGGCCGGGCGGCGAGCAGCCGCGCGGTGGCGTCGAGGAAGCGGGGGCCGGGCTCGTCGGGCGGGCCGTCGGCGCGCACCAGGTCGCGCAGCAGCTCGCAGCGGACGTCCTCCGGCAGGGGCAGCGCGGTCCAGAACGCGGGCCCGAACTCCGGTGGCACCGGCCGGTGTTCCCGCTCCCGCCGGGCCGCGAGCCGGGCGGCGAGCAGCCGCAGCGGCCTCGCGCAGGGCGTCGCGTCGGTGACGCGGGTCAGCACCCCGGCGAGCAGCCGGGCGGCCCACCAGGACTCCGGGTCGGCGTCCAGCGCGAGCACCAGCTCCTCCAGCCGTGCCGCCAGCCGGTCCGGGCCGCACTGGCGGGGCAGCAGGAGCAGGGCCTGGACGACGGGCCCGATGCGGTGGTGCGGTACGGGCGGCGGGCCGGCGGTGTCCGGGGTGCGGCGGTGGACGAGGGCGTGCAGGGCCGCGTCCAGGTCGAGGTGGGTGCCCTGGAGCCAGTCGGCGAGTTCCTCGTGCGCGAAGCGGTAGCCGGTGCCGGCCGGCACCAGGAGGCCCTCGGCGAGCACGGCAGAGGCCCAGCCGGTGCCTCCGCCCAGCCGGGCGGGTGCAGGTCCCCACGGGAACACCGCCTCGAACGCGGCCCGGTCCAGCTCGCCCTGGCCGGGCCCGAGACTGCGCCGGGCGGCCTCGTGCACCTGCCCGGCGACCTTCGCGGCCAGTCTGCGGACGGCGGTGCCGCGCAGCCCGTTCCCGGCGGAGAGCCGGACGGCGACGCGCAGGCACATCAGGTCGAGGTAGGCGGCAAACACGTCGTGCCGGTCGATCCGCGCGGCGTCCCCGTCGGGCAGCGCGGCCCGCACCTCGGACAGCAGCCGCAGGGTGAGCGGATGGCGCGCGTCCCGGTCGCCGAGCACGCCGTCGGGGATCGCGTACCGCCTGCGGGCCTGCCGGGCCTCGGCCGGGTCCAGGTCGCCGAGGGGCACACAGGCGGGGAGGCGCGAGGAGGCGGGCGTCCGGGTGCCCTCGCCACCGGTCGCCGTCCCGTGCAGCAGGTCCTCCGGGAGCGCGGCCCCGGCCTCCTCCCAGAACTCGGGCCCGCACGCCACCACCAGGCGGGCGCCCGTGCGGCGGAGCCAGTCGGCCGTGCCGGCCGTCCAGCCGGGCAGGCGGTGGGCCAGGACCGGTGGCATCTCCTCGGGGCTGTCCAGCAGGACCAGCAGGGGACGCCCGGCCTCGTGGGCGAGGCGGGCGAGACGGTCGGGGGTGATGTCGCCGAGGTCGGTGGGCGGGGTGGTGCGGGACGCGGCGACGATGCGGACCGCGCGGTCCAGGGCGCGGCGGGCGGCGTCGGCGACCGACGTGTCGTCGTCGTGGAGGTCGGCGCCGCGCAGCCAGAGCGTGGGCGCGGGCGCGGCTCCCCGGCCGCGGCGGGTGGCGAGCGCCGCGAGTTCGGTCGTCCGTCCGCTGCCGGGCGGCCCGACGAGGGCGAGCACGGCGGCGGGCCCCGCCTGGAACGCGGCGAACGCGGCGGCGGTCGCGGCCCGTCCGACCGGATCGACGGCCGCCGGGCCGGGGGGCGCGGCCGGGGGGCCGTCCTGGCCGACCGACGTGGCGGTGAGTTCCAGTACCCCGGCGAGGTTGAGGTCGGCACCGTACGCGGGCACGGTCGCGGCGTTCGCGGCGAGCAGCGCGCCGAGCGGGCCCTCGGTGCCGGGGGCGCCGGAGGGCCGCAGCGGCGCCGCGAAGCCGACGTCGCGGTGGGCGGAGTGCAGCGCGGTGCCGAGCACGCCGAGGACGGCACCGGTCGCCGCGTCGAGCACCGGTCCCCCGGACGCCCCGCCGCCGATCCGCAGCGCGTCGCACCCGGCCGTGCCGATGGCCAACTCCACCGCCCTCTCCAGGAGATGACGGCACCCGGCGGCGGTGTACGCGGCCGGGGCGGTGCCGAGCAGCCGTGCCTCGCGCCAGCCTCCCGCGGCGATCCGTACATAGGTGCCGGGCTCGATCCGGTCCCGCACGGTCACGGGCAGCGGCTGGAGACCGAGGCCTTCGGTGCGGACGAGGGCGAGGTCGAGGCCGGGCAGCGGGGTCACCGCGTCCGCGCCCACGATGCACTGGCGGCCCCCGGCGGCGGTCACCACGAGGCACGTCGCCGCGTCGACGGCCTCGTGGCTGGTGACGACGGTGCCGTGGTGGTCGGCGGCGAACCCGGTGCCGCGCAGCCGGCCGGCCGGATCGAGCAGCCGGACGAGCGGGGTGTCGTACACCGCCCGGGACGCGTCGCCATCCGTGCGGCGGAGCGTCTCGTCGTGCGTGCCGCGGGGGGTGTCCTGCCCGTCGCGCGAGCCCCGTTGCGCCGTCATCGCCGTACCTCCCCGCCGTGCCCCGTCCCGACGGTAGGCGGACGATGATCGGCGGAACAGACGGGCCGGTGAACACGCCCCCTTCCGCTCCCCCGGTTCACTCCGAGCGCCCGGCCGGACGGGTGAATGGACGGGGGCGGCGCGACGCACTCTCCCTGTGGGGGAACCAAGGGGGGCCGTGGAGCGGCGGCGGTGGGTTCCCGTGGCCGCCGCTCCACGGGCGGGACGTCCCCGTACGGGACGGTCCCGCCGGTGGAGCGTCAGGCGAAGACGGCCAGGCTCTTGGCCTTGCCCCGCTGCGCCTCGACCAGCGCGAGGAAGCGCCCGTCCGGGTCGAAGACGGCCACGGGGCCGGACCCCGCGTATGCGTCGGGCATGTCGAGCCGCACCCCGTTGATCAGCAGCCGCGCCCGGCGGCCGTCGACGTCCCAGCGGGGGAACGCCGCCGACGCGGCCTCGGCGACGGGCATCACGGTGAGGTCCTGCTGGAGCTCGTCCAGCGTGCGCGCCGCGTCGAGCCCGTACGGCCCGACACGGGTGCGGCGCAGGGCGGTGAGATGGCCGCCGACGCCGAGGCCGGCGCCCAGGTCGCGGGCGAGGGCCCGGATGTACGTGCCGGACGAGCAGACCACGGACACCACCAGGTCGAGCACCTCGGTGCCGTCCTCGGCGACGGCCGCCCGCACGTCGTGCACGCCGAACGACGACACGGTGACGGGCCGGGCCGGGATGTCGAAGTCCTCGCCGTCCCGCGCCCGCTTGTAGGACCGCACGCCGTTGATCTTGATGGCGCTGACCTTGGACGGGACCTGCATGATGTCGCCGGTCAGCTTGGCGATCCCGGCGTCGATGGCGTCCCGGGTGATCCTCACCGCGTCGGTGGAGGCGGTGATCTCGCCCTCGGCGTCGTCGGTGAGGGTCGTCTGGCCCAGGCGGATGGTGCCCAGGTACTCCTTCTCGGTCAGCGCGAGGTGACCGAGGAGCTTGGTCGCCCTCTCGACGCCGAGGACGAGGACGCCCGTCGCCATCGGGTCGAGGGTGCCGGCGTGCCCGACGCGCCGGGTCTTCGCGATGCCCCGCATCTTGGCGACGACGTCGTGCGACGTGAAGCCCGACGGCTTGTCCACGATGACGAGGCCGTCGGGCGCGGTGTGCTTGGCGGTCATTCGGCGGCGTCGTCCGTCTCGTCGTCCTCGTCGCCCGGCTTGCGGTAGGGGTCCGCTTCACCGGCGTACGTGGCGCCCGTGGCCGCCTCGCGCACCTTCTCGTCGGACTGGCGTGCCTTGTCGAGGAGGTCCTCGATGGCCCGGGCGGTGTCCGGGAGGGCGTCCATGACGAAGGTCAGGGTCGGCGTGAACTTCACGCCCGCGGCCCGGCCGACCTCGGAGCGCAGGACGCCCTTGGCGCTCTCCAGGCCGGCGGCTGCCGCCGCGCGCTCCTCGTCGTCCCCGTACACCGTGTAGAAGACGGTCGCCTCCCGCAGGTCGCCCGTGACGCGGGTGTCCGTGATGGTGACGTGCGAGCCGAGCCGCGGGTCCTTGATCCCGCGCTGCAGCTTCTGGGCCACCACCTCTCGGATGAGGTCCGCCAGCCTTTTAGCCCGCGCGTTGTCGGCCACTGGTCCGTCTCCCGTTCTTTCTCTCTTGCGTTCTTGGGTCAGTCGTCTTCGCCGTGGAAGCGCCGCCGTACGGACAGCAGTTCCACTTCGGGGCGGCCGGCGACCAGCCGTTCGCACCGGTCCAGGACGTCGGTGAGATGCCCCGCGTCGGCGGACACCACCGCCAGGCCGATACCGGCCCTGCGGTGCAGGTCCAGGTGGTCGACCTCGGCCGCGCTCACGGAGTACTTCCGCTGGAGCTCGGCGACGATCGGGCGGACGACGGAGCGCTTCTCCTTCAGCGACCGTACGTCGCCGAGGAGGAGGTCGAAGGACAGCGTCCCCACATACATGAGTGCAGCCGGTTCACCCGCCGGTACGGGATCGGTGGCCCCGCCATCCGTGTGGCAGGGACATCAGAACCGTACAACGAACGGCCGGGGCCGATCGACGGAAATTACTCTCCGTCGACCGGCCCCGGACCGGACCGTCTCGGAAACCGGGCGCCTACGCGCGCGGCTTCTCGCGCATCTCGTACGTCGCGATGACGTCGTCGACCTTGATGTCGTTGAAGTTTCCGAGGTTGATACCGCCCTCGAAGCCTTCGCGGATCTCGGTGACGTCGTCCTTGAAGCGACGCAGACCCTCGATGTTGAGGTTCTCCGCGATGACCTTGCCGTCGCGGATGAGGCGCGCCTTGGTGTTGCGGCGGACCTCGCCGGAGCGGATGAGAACACCCGCGATGTTGCCCAGCTTGGACGAGCGGAAGACCTCGCGGATCTCCGCCGTGCCGAGCTCGACCTCTTCGTACTCCGGCTTGAGCATGCCCTTGAGGGCCGCCTCGATCTCCTCGATCGCCTGGTAGATGACCGAGTAGTACCGGACGTCCACGCCCTCGCGCTCGGCCATCTGCGCCGCACGGCCTGCCGCGCGGACGTTGAAGCCGATCACGATGGCGTCGGAGCCCATCGCCAGGTCGATGTCGGACTCCGTGACCGCACCGACGCCGCGGTGCAGGACCCGGATGTCGACCTCTTCACCGACGTCCAGCTGGAGCAGGGAGGACTCGAGGGCCTCGACGGAACCGGAAGCGTCACCCTTGATGATCAGGTTCAGCTGCTGGACCTCGCCGGCCTTCAGGACCTTGTCCAGGTCCTCCAGCGACACACGGCGCGTGCGCTTGGCGAAGGCCGCGTTGCGCTCGCGGGCGGCGCGCTTCTCCGCGATCTGACGGGCCGTACGGTCCTCGTCCACCACGATGAAGTTGTCGCCCGCGCCCGGGACGTTGGTCAGGCCGAGGACCTGGACCGGCGTCGACGGGCCCGCCTCGGCCACGTTGTTGCCGTTGTCGTCGAGCATGGCGCGCACCCGGCCGTAGGCGTCGCCCACGACCATCGTGTCGCCGACCCGCAGCGTGCCTCGCTGGACGAGGACGGTGGCGACCGCACCGCGACCGCGGTCCAGGCGGGACTCGATGGAGATGCCCTGCGCGTCCTGGTTCGGGTTGGCCCGCAGGTCGAGCGAGGCGTCGGCCGTGAGGATCACGGCCTCCAGCAGGGAGTCGATGTGCAGACCCTGCTTGGCGGAGATGTCGACGAACATGGTGTCGCCGCCGTACTCCTCTGCCACCAGGCCGTACTCGGTCAGCTGACCGCGCACCTTGGTCGGGTCGGCGCCCTCGACGTCGATCTTGTTGACCGCGACGACGATCGGGACGTCGGCCGCCTTGGCGTGGTTGAGCGCCTCGACCGTCTGCGGCATGACGCCGTCGTTGGCCGCGACGACCAGGATCGCGATGTCGGTCGACTTCGCACCGCGGGCACGCATGGCGGTGAACGCCTCGTGACCCGGGGTGTCGATGAAGGTGATCTTGCGCTCTTCGTCGTTGACCTCGGTCGCGACCTGGTAGGCACCGATGTGCTGGGTGATGCCGCCGGCCTCGCCCGCGATGACGTTCGTCTTGCGGATGGCGTCCAGCAGTCGGGTCTTGCCGTGGTCGACGTGACCCATGACGGTGACCACCGGCGGGCGGACGACCAGGTCCTCCTCGGAGCCCTCGTCCTCACCGAACTCGATGTCGAACGACTCGAGGAGCTCGCGGTCCTCCTCCTCCGGGCTGACGATCTGAACCGTGTAGTTCATCTCGTCGGCCAGGAGCTGCAGCGTCTCGTCGGAGACGGACTGCGTGGCCGTGACCATCTCGCCCAGGTTCATCATGACCGCGACGAGCGACGCCGGGTTGGCGTTGATCTTCTCCGCGAAGTCGGTGAGCGACGCACCGCGCGACAGGCGAATGGTCTCGCCGTTGCCGCGAGGCAGCATCACGCCGCCGACCGACGGGGCCTGCATGGCCTCGTACTCCTGGCGCCTCTGCCGCTTCGACTTGCGGCCGCGACGCGCGGGACCGCCGGGACGGCCGAAGGCGCCCTGCGTGCCACCGCGGCCACCGGGACCGCCGGGACGGCCGCCGAAGCCGGGACGGCCACCGCCGCCACCGCCGAAGCCGCCACCGCCACCACCGGGGCGACCGGCGAAACCGCCGCCGCCACCGGGACGACCGGCACCGCCGCCGCCACCGCCGCCGGGACGGCCGGCGAAGCCGCCGCCGCCACCACCGGGACGGCCGGCACCGGCGCCGGGACGACCCGCACCGCCGGGACCGCGACCGCCACCAGGGCCGGGACGCGGGCCGGCAGCCGGACGCTGCGGCATCATGCCCGGGTTGGGACGCGGCCCACCGGGACCGGGACGCGGGCCGCCGCCCTGCGGACGCGGCATCGAGCCCGGAGAGGGACGCTGACCGCCGGGACCCTGGGGACGGGGACCGCCGCCCTGGCCGCCCGGAGCCTGCGGACGGGGACCGGCGCCGGGGGCACCGGGGCCAGCGGGACGCGGGCCGCCCTGCGGACGGGGCGCCTGCGGGCGCGCCATGCCGGTGGAACCACCGGACGTGAAGGGGTTGTTGCCCGGACGGGGACCGGCCGGACGGGCGCCGGGACGCGGCGCGGAGGCGCCGGGACGGGCACCCTGGCCACCGGGACGACCGCCCTGGCCGCCCTGCTGACCCTGAGCCGGGGCCGGACGGCCACCGGGCTTGGGGGCGCCGGGGCGCGTGTTCTGCTTCGGGGCGGCCGGGGCCGACGGCGGAGCGGTGAACTCGGGGGCGGCCGGTGCTACCGGGGCCGGGCGCGGCGCGGGCTTGGGGCCCGGCGTCGGACGCGGACCGGGAGCCGGCGCGGGAGAGGACGGGGCAGCGGGCTGCTGCGCCGTCGGTGCCTTGGGCGCGGCCGGCGGCTTCGGGGCAGCCGGACGGTCTCCCGCGGGCTTGGCGCCCTGGGAGGTGCTCCCGGCCTGCGCCGGCGAGGGCGCCGCGGGCCTGGGGGCGGCCTTCTTCGGGGCGGGCTTGCCGGCGGACTTGCCGTTGCCACCGCCCTGGAAGGCGTCAGTCAGTTTGCGTACAACCGGCGCTTCGATGGTCGAAGACGCCGAACGGACGAATTCACCGAGTTCCTGGAGCTTGGCCATGACGACCTTGCTCTCGACACCGAACTCCTTGGCGAGTTCGTAGACCCGGACCTTAGCCACTTCGCTCCTTTGAGGTCCGGGTTGCGTCCGGACCGTCGCTAGTTCATGGGCGTACTCATCGCGTACTCATCGAGTGCTCATCGCAATCTCGACCTGCTTTCGACTCGCGAGGTACCAGACCGCACGGGGTTCCGTGCGGCACGTCTTCCGTGCGGGTTGCCTGTTCAGCAAGCTCACAGCCGCTGACCGCAACCCTGTGCCTGCCCGACGTAGTGGCGCAACGCCATTACGTCGAGCGGTCCCGGGACGCGCAGCGCCCGCGGGAACGCCCGGCGGCGCACCGCCTGGTCGATACAGAGCGGGGCGGGGTGTACATACGCACCCCGGCCGGGCAGCGTACCGCGTGGATCGGGGACGCATGCGCCCTCGACCGCCACGATCCGCAGCAGTTCGGTCTTGGCCGCTCGCTCCCGGCACCCCACACAGGTGCGCTCAGGGCGTGCACGGGCTCGCGTCCGGCCAGACACAGCTAAGTCTACCTCCCCGCATCGACCTCACCCGTTTGGGGCAAAAATCGAACGGTTGTTGTCGTAATCCCAACCACCTGCGGCTTGGATCTCTTCCCGGCCTACTCCTCGGGCCGCTGTGCGGGCTGCTCGGTGTCCGGCCGGATGTCGATGCGCCAGCCGGTCAGGCGGGCGGCCAGGCGGGCGTTCTGCCCCTCCTTGCCGATCGCCAGCGACAGCTGGTAGTCCGGCACGGTCACCCGGGCCGACCGGGTCGCCATGTCGACGATCTCGACCTTGGACACCCGGGCCGGCGACAGGGCGTTCGCCACCATCTCCGCCGGGTCGTCCGACCAGTCCACGATGTCGATCTTCTCGCCGTTCAGCTCGCCCATCACATTGCGCACCCGGCCGCCCATGGGGCCGATGCAGGCGCCCTTGGCGTTCAGGCCCGAACGGGTGGAACGGACGGCGATCTTGGTGCGGTGGCCGGCCTCGCGGGCGATCGCGGAGATCTCGACGGACCCGTCGGCGATCTCCGGCACCTCCAGCGCGAACAGCTTCTTCACCAGGTTCGGGTGGGTGCGCGACAGCGTCACGGACGGCCCGCGGACGCCCTTGGCGACCCGGACGACGTACGAACGCAGCCGCAGGCCGTGCGGGTAGGTCTCGCCGGGCACCTGCTCCTGCACCGGCAGGATGGCCTCCAGCTTGCCGATGTCCACCAGCACGTTCCTCGGGTCGCGGCCCTGCTGGACCACGCCCGTGACGATGTCGCCCTCCCGGCCGGCGTACTCCCCGAGCGTCGCGTCGTCCTCGGCGTCGCGCAGGCGCTGCAGGATGACCTGCTTGGCCGTGGTGGCGGCGATACGGCCGAAACCCGACGGCGTGTCGTCGAACTCGCGGGGCTCCTGCCCCTCCTCGAGGTCCTCGGGGTCCTCCTTCGCCCACACGGTCACGTGCCCGGTCTCCCGGTCCAGCTCCACGCGCGCGTGCCGGCGGCTTCCCTCGGTGCGGTGGTAGGCGATGAGGAGGGCGGCCTCGATCGCCTCGACCAGCAGGTCGAAGGAGATCTCCTTCTCCCGCACCAAGCCCCGCAGGGCACTCATGTCGATGTCCACGGCTACGCCTCCTCCTCTTCCTTCATGTCCTTCTTGTCCTTGCGGCCGAACTCGACCTGGACGCGCGCCCTGTCGATGTCGGCGAAGGCGAGCCGGCGGGCGGTGGCCCTGCGGCCCTTCACGCCGGGCACTTCGACGTCGAGGCCGTCGTCGTCCACGTCGAGGATGCGGGCGACGAGTTCGCCGCCCTCGTGGAGCTGGAACTTCACCAGGCGGTCCGTGGCGCGCACGTAGTGGCGGTGCTCGGTGAGGGCGCGCTCCGCGCCCGGGGTGCCGACCTCGAGGGTGTACTCCCCCTCGCCCATCGCGTCCGTCTCGTCGAGCTTCGCCGAGAGCGCGCGGCTCACATCGGCGATCCGGTCGAGGTCCGCTCCGGTGTCGGAGTCGACGACGACGCGCAGCACACGCTTGCGGCCGACCGAGTCCACCGCGATCTCCTCGAGATCGAGGCCCTGGGAGGTGACGAGCGGTTCCAGAAGTTCTCGCAGCCTCTCGCTCTGGGTGGTGCTCATCCGGGTGACTCCTCGGCCGCGTGTGCTGTTGTGGGATGGTCGCGTGTCTGACAAAGGGTATCCGGTCGCGGGGGGTGTTGCCGTCCACCCCGTGCGGGGACCGGTGGCGTTGAGTGAGGGCGCACGGGTGCGCGGGTACCGTGATCACCGGCGTGCCATGCCGCCCCCGATTCCGTACGACCCCGAGGACGTCCGCCGTGCCGCTGTCCCCACCGCCGCGCCTTTCCGCCGGGCCGCGCAGAAGGAGTCTGCTCGCCTCGGCCGCGGGGGCCGTCCTGCTGGCCGGCTGCTCCGGCTCCCCCGGTACGGGCGGGGGCCTGCCGCCGGCGGCCGACCGCACCCGCGCGCGTGCGGCCCGCGACAGCAGACGGCTCCTCGAGCACTACGACGCCGTGATCGCGGCGCATCCCGCACTGGGCGAGCGGCTGACGCCGCTGCGGGGCGAGGTGGTGCGGCACGTGCGGGTGTTCGAGGGGGGTGAGGACGGAGGGCGGGACGCGTCCGGGGAGCCGGCCGGGGAGGCGGCCGGGTCGGGGCGCGGCGAGGGTGAGCCGGGCGCGAAGGGGGGCGGAGGTGCCGGAAGCAGGGCTTCCGGTGGGCCGTCCGAGGGGCCGTCGGGGTCGCCGTCCGAGGGGCCGTCGGGGCCGTCCTCCGGGCGTCCGTCGGGGGTGCCGTCCGGGTCCGGGGCGCCGGGTGTCGTCGTGCCCGGGGACGAGAAGGACGCCCTGGCCGGGCTCGCCGCCGCCGAGCGCGCGCTCGCCGAGCGGCGCTCCGGGGCACTGCTCGACGCGCCGGGCGAACTGGCGCGCCTGCTCGCCTCCGTGGCGGCTGCCGGGGCCGCGCACGTGTACCTGCTGACGGAGGGTGACCTGTGAGCACGGCGCGGGACGCGAAGGCCGAGGCCCTCCGGGCCCTCCAGGCGGCGCTCGCCGCCGAGCACGCCGCGGTGTACGGCTACGGCGTCGTCGGCGGACGGATCCGTGAGGAGCGGCGCGGGCAGGCGCGGGCGGCGTACGACGCGCATCGGGCGCGGCGGGACGCGCTGGCCCGCGAGGTGCGGGACCTGGGCGCCGAGCCGGTCGCTGCGGCGGCCGGGTACGCGCTGCCGTTCGCGGTGCCGGACTCGGCAGCGGCCGTACGGCTGGCCGCGGAGCTGGAGGACCGGGTGGCCGGGGTGTACGCCGATCTGGTGCGGTCGGCCGAGGGCGAGCGGCGGGCCGCGGCGGCCGGGGCGCTGCGGGAGGCCGCGGTGCGGGCGGTGCGGTGGCGCGGCGAGAGCGTAGCCTTCCCTGGGCTCGCCGAACGGTCGGCCACCGCGTCGGCGGCGCCATCCACGCCACCGGCGTAACGACGAAGGGAACGGCTCGCGCATGGCTTTCGAAGCGCCGCCGCGTCTGGTCAGGGCGCTCGGTGAGGCGGCACCGGACGGTGACGACTGGCTGCAGCAGCTGCCCGGCCTCGCGCAACAGGCCGTCGGGCGGCGTGAGTTGGCCGTGGAGCGGGTGCAGGTGCCCGGGGGGCGCAGCAGTCTGGTGGTGCTGGTGCGGCGGGCGGACGGTTCCCCCGCGGTGCTGAAGCTGGCGCCGCGCCGGGCGCGGCCGGAGAGCGAGCGGGCGGCGCTGGCGCACTGGGGCGGCCGGGGCGCCGTTCAGCTGCTGGAGGAGTCCTCGGGGGACGGGGCGTTGCTGCTGGAGCGGCTGCATCCGGACGTGTCGGTGCGGTCCTTGCCGGAGGCGAAGGCGCTGCTGGAGGCGGCGGGGGCGCTGCGGCGGCTGTGGGTGGAGCCGCCGGCGGGGTGCTCCTTCGAGACCGTGGCGGAGCGGACCGGGCGGCAGGCCGAGGCGATGCGGGCGAGTGCCGTGCGGGACCCGGAGGTGGCGCCGCTGGTGGAGGTGGCGCTGGCGGCGCGGGCGGAGCTGCTGGTGGCTCCGCCGGAGGAGCGGCTGCTGCACGGGACGTTCCGGCAGAGCAAGGTGCTGGCCGGGGACCGGGTGCCGTGGCTGGCGGTGGGGCCGGACCCGGTGGTGGGTGAGACCGCGTTCGACTTGGCGCGGCTGGTGCGGGACCGGGTGGAGGACCTGATCGCGCAGCCGTCGGGGGCGGCGACCACGCGGCGGCGGGTGAAGCGGCTGGCGGAGTCCCTGGAGGTGGACCAGGAGCGGCTGCGGGGCTGGACCCTGTTCCGCGCGGTGGAATCGGGCGTACGGGCCCGCAGGGTGGGCCGCCCCCAGGACGCGGAGCTGCTGCTGGAGTTCGCGGGCTGGCTGTAGGGCGCGGCGCGCCGGTGCGCCCAGCGGGACGCCGGGCCGCGGGACGCCGTGACGTCCCTGCGAACGCCCCGGCGTCACCGTGACGCCGGGGTGCCGGACGCGTCGTCGGTCAGGCCGTCAGGCGGGTGATCGCTTCCTCGACGGTGAGTTCCTCGCGTTCGCCCGTGCGGCGGTCCTTCAGTTCCACGACGCCCTCTCCGGCGCGGCGGCCGACGACGAGAATCTGCGGGACGCCGATGAGTTCCGCGTCGGTGAACTTCACGCCCGGCGAGACGCCCGTCCGGTCGTCGACGAGGACGCGCACGCCCGCCGCGGCGAGCTTCCCGGAGACGTCGAGGGCCAGCTCGGTCTGGAGGGCCTTGCCGGCGGCGACCACGTGCACGTCGGCCGGGGCGACCTCCTTGGACCAGATGAGCCCCTTGTCGTCGGCGTGCTGCTCGGCCAGCGCCGCGACCGCGCGGGATACGCCGATGCCGTAGGAGCCCATGGTGACGCGGACCGGCTTGCCGTTCTGGCCGAGGACGTCGAGCTTGAGGGCGTCGGCGTACTTGCGGCCCAGCTGGAAGATGTGGCCGATCTCGATGGCGCGGCCCAGCTTGAGTCCGGTGCCGCACTTCGGGCAGGGGTCGCCCTCCTGCACGACCACGACGTCGACGTACTCGTCGACCTGGAAGTCGCGGCCCGCGACGACGTTCTTCGCGTGGGTGTCCGGCTTGTTGGCGCCGGTGATCCAGGCGGTGCCGGGGGCGATGCGCGGGTCGGCGATGTACGTCACCTTGGGCAGGCCCTGCGGCCCGACGTAGCCGCGGACCAGATCGGGGCGGGCCGCGAAGTCCTCCTCGGTGACCATCTCGACGGCCGCGGGGGCGAAGTGCGCCTCGACCTTGTCCATGTCGACGTCGCGGTCGCCCGGCACGCCCACGGCCACGATCTCGCCGTCGACCTTCACGAGGAGGTTCTTCAGCGTCGCGGAGGCGGGGACGCCGAGGGAGGCGGCCAGGGTCTCGATGGTGGGGGTGTCGGGCGTGGGGATGTCCTGCGCCGCGGGGACACCGGCCGCGTCCACCGGGTCCAGGGCGTACGTGATGGCCTCGGTGTTGGCCGCGAAGTCGCAGCTGGGGCAGTCGGCGAAGGTGTCCTCGCCGGCCTCGGCCGGGGCGAGGAACTCCTCCGACTTGGAGCCGCCCATGGCGCCCGCCGTGGCGGCGCAGATGCGGTAGTCGAGGCCGAGGCGCTCGAAGATGCGCTGGTAGGCCTGGCGGTGCAGGGCGTAGGACTGGGCCAGGCCCTCGTCCTCGGTGTCGAAGGAGTACGAGTCCTTCATGAGGAACTCGCGTCCGCGCAGGATGCCCGCCCGGGGCCGGGCCTCGTCGCGGTACTTGTTCTGGATCTGGTACAGGATGACCGGCAGGTCCTTGTAGGAGGACGCCTGGTCCTTCACCAGGAGGGTGAAGATCTCCTCGTGGGTGGGGCCGAGCAGGTAGTCGCCGCCCTTGCGGTCCTTGAGGCGGAACAGTTCGGGTCCGTACTCGTCCCAGCGGCCCGTCGTCTCGTACGGCTCCTTCGGCAGGACCGCGGGGAGCAGCACCTCCTGGGCACCGATCGCGTCCATCTCCTCGCGGACGATCCGCTCGACGTTGGCCAGGACCTTCTTGCCGAGCGGCAGCCAGCTCCACAGGCCCGCCGCGGTACGGCGGACGTAACCGGCGCGGACCAGCAGCTTGTGGCTGAGGACCTCGGCGTCGGCCGGGTCGTCGCGCAGCGTCTTCGCCAACAACTGGGACATGCGCTGGACCGGTGCGTTCGCCATCGTTCTCGTACTCCTGCCGGACGGGGGTTCCCCCGCTCCGGCGGGGCCGGGGGTGGGGGATGGTGATGGCAAGGAGGTTAGCGGGGGGTCGCGGGGCTTCGGAAATCGGTTACGGGCGGCGCAGCGGCAGGGGGGCGCCCATGACGGCGTACGGCCTCGGGGCGCTCGGGAAGTGCACCTGGCGGGCCAGGTCCTGGTAGCCGAGGGAGCGGTACAGGCCGCGGGCGGGGCTCTCGGTGTCGATCGCGGAGAGGATCGAGCGGGGTTCGGCGGCCGTGTCGGTGATGCGGGTGATCAGGCCGCGGCCGATGCCGCGGTTCTGGTGGCGGGGGTGGACGTGCAGTTCGGTGATGACGAAGGAGTCGTCGAGCCAGTCCTCGTGGCCCTGGGCGCGCAGGTACGGCTCGACGACGGTGGACCACCAGTGGGTCCGGTCGTTGGGCATGCCGTACACGAAGCCGACCAGCCGGCCGCCGCTGGTCGCGCCGAGGGCTCTGGCCCCGGGGTACGTCATGTGGCGCAGGACGATCTGGCGGCGTACGGCGACCTCGTCGGCGCCCAGTCCGAAGGCCGCGGCCTGGACGGCGAGGGCTTCGTCCACATGGGACGGGAGGTCCAGGGGCCCGATCACGAGATCCATGGCGGGGAGCCTACAGGCGGTCAGAACAGGACACTCATGAAGGCGCCGACCTGCCGGAAGCCCGCCTTCTCGTACGTGCGGCGGGCCGGGGTGTTGAAGTCGTTGACGTAGAGGCTCACCACGGGGGCGACGTCGGCCAGCGCGTAGCGCAGGACGGCTGCCATGCCGGGGGTGGCGAGGCCCTTGCCGCGGTGTTCGGGGGCGACCCAGACGCCCTGGATCTGGCAGGCGCGGTCGGTGGCGGCGCCGATCTCGGCCTTGAAGACGACCTTGCCGTCCTGGTCGAAGCGGGCGAAGGACCGGCCGGCGCCGACGAGTTCGGCGACCCGGGCCTGGTAGAGCAGGCCGCCGTCGCCGGCCAGCGGGGAGACGCCGACCTCCTCGGTGAACATGGCCACGCACGCCGGCATGATCGTGTCCATCTCGTCCTTGCGGACGCGCCGGACGTGGGGGTCGGGGGTGATGCCGTGGGGCATGCGGTCGGTCATCATGAGGGGCTGGTGGGAGCGGACCTCACGGGCGGGGCCCCAGCTCGGTTCGAGCAGGCGCCACAGCTCGGCGGTGGACTCGGCGGGGCCGACGATGGAGGAGCAGCGGCGGCCGGCCCGGCGGGCGCGGTCGGCGAAGGCGCGGACGGCGCGGGGTGTGGCGCACAGGGGCACGAGGTTGGCGCCCGCGTAGCACAGCGAGGTGAGCGTGCCGTCCTCGTACCAGCCCCACATCTCGCCGCCGAGCCGCCACGGGTCCAGGCCCGCGACCTGCACGCGGGAGGTCACGAAGGCGTTGGCGACCGGCTCGCGGTCCAGGACGGCCAGCGCGGCGTCCAGGTCCCTCGGTTCGAGCACGCGGGAGGTGGTCTGGGTCAACACGTGCGGGGCCTCGTCCTCAGGTCTGCTGGTTTCCGCACTGTACCTGCCGAAAATGTGCCGCGTCGCCCGGTGGGCGGCCATGCCGTGACCCGGTGCGGCCGTGCGGACGCGCGTGCGCCCCGTCACCTGCGGGGGTGACGGGGCGTCCTGCGGTACGGGGTCCTGGTGGACGGGACCGCTGTGCGGGGCCCGATCAGCCGGCGACGGAGACCGACGGCTCGCCGGAGGTCACGCCGTCGCGCTCCATCTGCTCGGCCAGCTTCATGGCCTCCTCGATGAGGGTCTCCACGATCTTGGACTCGGGGACGGTCTTGATGACCTCGCCCTTGACGAAGATCTGCCCCTTGCCGTTGCCAGAGGCGACGCCGAGGTCGGCCTCGCGGGCCTCGCCGGGGCCGTTGACGACGCAGCCCATGACGGCGACGCGCAGCGGGACCTCCATGCCGGTCAGGCCCGCCGTGACCTCCTCGGCCAGCTTGTAGACGTCGACCTGGGCGCGTCCGCAGGAGGGGCAGGAGACGATTTCCAGGCCGCGCTCCTTCAGGCCCAGCGACTCCAGGATCTGCAGGCCCACCTTGACCTCCTCGGCGGGCGGCGCCGACAGGGAGACGCGGATGGTGTCGCCGATGCCCTGGGAGAGCAGCGCGCCGAAGGCGACGGCCGACTTGATGGTGCCCTGGAAGGCGGGGCCGGCCTCGGTGACGCCGAGGTGGAGGGGGTAGTCGCACTGGGCGGCGAGCTGCCGGTAGGCCTCGATCATCACGACCGGGTCGTTGTGCTTGACGGAGATCTTGATGTCCCGGAAGTCGTGCTCCTCGAAGAGGGACGCCTCCCACAGGGCGGACTCCACGAGGGCCTCGGGGGTGGCCTTGCCGTACTTCTGGAGCAGGCGGCGGTCCAGGGAGCCCGCGTTGACGCCGATGCGGATCGGGGTGCCGTGGTCCTTGGCGGCGCGCGCGATCTCCTTGACCTTGTCGTCGAACTGCTTGATGTTGCCCGGGTTCACGCGGACCGCGGCGCAGCCGGCCTCGATGGCGGCGAAGACGTACTTCGGCTGGAAGTGGATGTCGGCGATCACCGGGATCTGCGACTTGCGGGCGATGGTCGCCAGGGCGTCGGCGTCGTCCTGGGTGGGGCAGGCGACGCGGACGATCTGGCAGCCGGAGGCGGTCAGCTCGGCGATCTGCTGGAGGGTGGCGCCGATGTCCGAGGTGCGTGTGGTGGTCATGGACTGCACGGACACGGGGGCGTCGCCGCCCACCGCCACGGAACCGACCTGGATCTGCCGGCTCTTGCGGCGCTCGGCGAGCTTGGTCGGAACGGACGGCATACCGAGAGAAATCGCAGTCATCTGCTGTGCAACCCCAAGTAGTGGATCAGGACCCGGTCCCGCCCGCAGCGGGCTCCCGCGCTCCGAGATTACGGCACGGGGGGCGGCACCAGCACATCACGGGCCGTGAGCCACTCGATGGAAGTGGCCCGGCAGGACGTCTGCCGGGCCACCGGGGAACCGGGTGTGGCTAGGAGATGCGCACGGGGTTAACGACGTCCGCGACGAGGACGAGGAGCGTGAAGCAGATGAAGATCCCCGCGACGACGTACGCCACCGGCATCAGCTTCGCCACGTCGAACGGGCCCGGGTCCGGTCGGCGCAGCAGCCTGGCGACGTTGCGGCGCAGCGACTCCCACAGGGCGCCCGCGATGTGGCCGCCGTCCAGGGGCAGCAGCGGGAGCATGTTGAACAGGAACAGGGAGAGGTTGAAGCCGGCGACCAGCATGATGAACATGGCGAGCTGCTGGGTGGGCGGGATGTCCAGGGTGGCGATCTCGCCGCCGACGCGGGCCGCGCCGACCACGCCCATCGGGGAGTCCTGCTCCCGCGGGCCGTCGCCGAAGGCCGCGTCCCACAGGGCGGGGATCTTGCCGGGGAGGGCGGCGATGGAGTGGGCGGCCTCGCCGATGCGGTCGCCCATCCAGGTCAGGGACTCGTCGAAGTCCTGTTTCACGACGCCGGTGGCGGCGCTGAAGCCGAGGAAGCCGGCCGTGACGTACTCGCCCTCGACGATCCGGCCGCCGGAGTCCTTCTTGGCGACCTGGTTGGTGGCGATCTTCGCGTACAGGGTGACCTGCTCGCCGCCCCGCTCCACGACGATCGGCACCTCCTTGCCGGGGTTGGCCCGGATGAGGTCCGAGAGCTGGTTCCAGGACTCCGTGCGGACGCCGTCGAAGGAGACGAAGCGGTCGCCGGCCTTGAGACCGGCGGCGGCGGCCGGGGCGGCCGGGTCGGAGCCCTTGCAGGTGTCGCGGTTCTCGCTCTGCGAGATGACGCACTTGGAGACCGAGCCGACGGTGGTGGTCTGCTGGGTGATGCCGAAGCCCATCAGGACGATGAGGAACAGCGCCACCGCGAGGATCAGGTTCATGAAGGGGCCCGCGAACATCACGACGACGCGCTTCCAGGGCGCGCGCGTGTAGAACAATCGGGTCTCGTCGCCGGGCCTCAGCTCCTCGAAGGCGGCGGAGCGGGCGTCCTCGATCATGCCGCGCCAGGGCGAGGTGGAGCGGGCCTCCAGCCGTCCGTCGGGGCCGGGCGGGAACATGCCGATCATGCGGATGTAACCGCCGAACGGGATGGCCTTGAGGCCGTACTCCGTCTCGCCCTTCGTGCGCGAGAAGAGGGTCGGGCCGAAGCCGACCATGTACTGCGGCACGCGGATGCCGAACAGCTTGGCCGTCGACAGGTGTCCCAGCTCGTGCCAGGCGATGGAGAAGAGCAGGCCCACGGCGAACAGCACTATGCCGAGGATGAACATCAGGGTCGTCATGCACGCGCCTCCGCGCTCGCCGTCCGCGCTGTCAGTTCCCGGGCCCGGGCCCGGGCCCAGGTCTCCGCCTCGAGGACGTCCGGCACGGTCAGTGAGGTTCCCGCGGCCGGGGTGCCGTGTTCCTCGACGACTCGTGTGACGGTGTCCATGATGCCGTTGAACGGCAGTTCCCCGCGCCGGAACGCGTCCACGCACTCCTCGTTGGCGGCATTGAACACCGCCGGGGCGGTGCCCGAGAGCCGGCCCACGTGCCGGGCGAGGTTCACCGACGGGAAGGCCTCGTTGTCGAGCGGGAGGAACTCCCACGTCGACGCCGTGCTCCAGTCGAACGCGGGTGCCGCGTCCGGGACGCGCTCCGGCCAGCCCAGGCCGATGGCGATCGGCCCGCGCATGTCGGGGGGCGTCGCCTGCGCGAGCGTGGAGCCGTCCGTGAACTCGACCATCGAGTGGACGTACGACTGCGGGTGCACGACGACCTCGATGCGGTCGAAGGGGATGTCGTAGAGCAGGTGCGCCTCGATGACCTCCAGGCCCTTGTTGACGAGGGTCGCGGAGTTGATCGTGATGACCGGGCCCATGGCCCAGGTGGGGTGCGCGAGGGCGTCCTCGACCGTGACGTTCGCCAGCTCGGCCCTGCTGCGTCCCCGGAAGGGGCCGCCGGAGGCGGTGACGACCAGTTTGCGGACGTCGGCGCGGGTGCCGGCGGCCAGCGCCTGGAAGAGGGCGGCGTGCTCGGAGTCCACCGGGATGATCTGCCCCGGCTTGGCGAGGGCCTTGACCAGCGGGCCGCCGACGATGAGCGACTCCTTGTTGGCGAGCGCGAGGGTGCGGCCCGCCTCCAGGGCGGCGAGGGTCGGGGCGAGGCCGATGGAGCCGGTGATGCCGTTGAGGACGGTGTGGCAGGCGGAGGCGGCGAGCCCGGTGGCCGCGTCCGGTCCGGCCAGGATCTCGGGGAGCGGCTCCCCGGCGCCGTACCGCGCGGCGAGCGCCTCGCGCAGCGCCGGTACGACGTCCTCGCGGGCCACCGCGACGGTGCGCGCCCCGAGCCGGTGCGCCTGCTCGGCGAGCAGGGCGACGCGACCGCCGTTGGCGGACAGGGCGGTGACGCGGAACCGGGCGGGGTGGCGCAGCACGAGGTCCACGGCCTGGGTGCCGATCGACCCGGTGGAGCCGAGGATCACGACGTCCTTCGGGCCGTCTCCCGCGACGGGGTCGTACACCAGGTGCGGGTCGGCGAGGGGGGCTGGAGAGTCGCTCATTCCCCCATTGTGGCCGCACGGGGGCGGTGGAGGGACAGGGCGTCCCCCTCCCGGGTGCCGAGGGGGCGCGCTCGTCCGGTGCTTCCGCCGTCCTTGCCTGGGGCGCCCCCTAGCGGATGGGGCGGTGGACGTTCTCGCCCTTCGGCGGGCCCGGTGTGGCGTCGGCGATCCACGGGCCCTCGCCCGACGGGTCGACCACCCCGTGTTCCAGCCACTCGTAGGTGCCCGTCAGGACGCCCTTGACGACCTTGCGGTCCAGGTCGTCCGTGTTGGTCCACAGCCGGTCGAAGAGGGTGTCGACGCGGATGCGGGCCTGGTGGCAGAAGGCGTCGGCGAGCTGGTAGGCCTCGCGGCCGTGGTCGTCGCGGCTGCGCAGCAGTTCGGCGCGGACGCAGGCGGCGCTCATCGCGAACAGTTCGGCGCCGATGTCGACGATCCGGCCGAGGAAGCCCTGCTTGGTCTCCATGCGGCCCTGCCAGCGGGACATGGCGTAGAAGGTGGAGCGGGCCAGTTTGCGGGCGGCGCGCTCGACATAGCGCAGGTGGGTGGCGAGATCCACCTCGTGCTTGAACTCGCCGTACGAGACCGGAAGCTGTCCCGGTCCCGCGACCAGTTTCGGCAGCCACTTGGCGTAGAAGACGCCCGCGTTGGCGCCCGCCTTCGCCTTGTCCGCGAGGGACTTGTCGGGGTCGATGAGGTCGCCGGCGACGGACAGGTGGGCGTCCACGGCCTCGCGGGCGATCAGCAGGTGCATGATCTCGGTGGAGCCCTCGAAGATGCGGTTGATGCGCAGGTCGCGCAGGACCTGCTCGGCGGGGACCGCGCGCTCGCCGCGGGCCGCGAGGGAGGCCGCGGTCTCGAAGCCGCGTCCGCCGCGGATCTGGACGAGTTCGTCGGCCATCAGCCAGGCCATCTCGGAGCCGTACAGCTTGGCGAGGGCGGCCTCGATGCGGATGTCGTTGCGGTCCTCGTCGGCCATCTGGGAGGACAGGTCGAGGACGGCCTCCAGGGCGAAGGTGGTGGCGGCGATGAAGCTGATCTTCGCGCCGACGGCCTCGTGCAGCGCGACCGGCTTGCCCCACTGCTCGCGGGCCGCCGACCATTCGCGGGCGATCTTCAGGCACCACTTCCCGGCGCCGACGCACATCGCGGGCAGGGAGAGCCGGCCGGTGTTGAGCGTGGTCAGGGCGATCTTCAGGCCCTGGCCCTCCTCGCCGATGCGGTTCGCGGCGGGCACCCGCACCCGGTGGAAGCGGGTGACGCCGTTCTCGATGCCGCGCAGGCCCATGAAGGCGTTGCGGTTCTCGACGGTGATGCCCTCGGAGCCGGCCTCGACGACGAACGCCGTGATGCCGCCCCGGTGCCCCTCCGACTTCGGTACCCGCGCCATGACGACGAGCAGGTCGGCGACGACGCCGTTGGTGGTCCACAGTTTCACGCCGTCGAGGACGTAGTGGTCGCCGTCGGGGACGGCGGTGGTGGCCAGGCGTGCCGGGTCCGAGCCGACGTCGGGCTCGGTCAGCAGGAAGGCGGAGATGTCGGTGCGGGCGCAGCGCGGCAGGAAGGCGTCCTTCTGCTCCTGGGTGCCGAACTGTTTCAGCGGCTGCGGTACACCGATGGACTGATGGGCGCTCAGCAGGGCGCCGATGGCGGGGCTCGCGGAGCCGACCAGGGCCAGGGCCTTGTTGTAGTAGACCTGCGTGAGTCCGAGGCCGCCGTACTTGGTGTCGATCTTCATACCGAGGGCGCCGAGCTCTTTCAGCCCGTTGATCACCTCGTCGGGGATCCGCGCGTCCCGCTCGATGACGGCCGGGTCGATCCGCGTCTCGCAGAAGTCGCGGAGCTTGGCGAGGAACTGCTCGCCGCGCCGGGTGTCCTCGTCGGCCGGGAGGGGGTGCGGGTGGATGAGGTCGAGGCGCAGGCGCCCGAGGAACAGTTCCTTGGCGAAGCTGGGCCTGCACCAGTCCTGTTCCCGGGCCGCCTCCGCGACCCGGCGTGCCTCACGTTCGGTGACGACGGGACGGGACGCTTGTTCTGAGCTGGCGGACATGAGGCTCACCTCGTCGCGAATCGGGCTGATGGTCCATGTGGTTACCGACGGGTGCTACCCGATCGTATGTACCCGATGACGGGCGGCCCCACCACCCTGCGCGCGGCCGTTCGGCCCAGGCCGGCCGGGCCGGTAGTACTGGCGTGACCGGGGAGCACCACGGGGCCCGGCGCCGGGAGAAAGCTGTCGAAGCGCTTCGACAGACTATGGACACCCGCTCCTCGCTAGAGCTACTGTCGGACCACCCTCGCCCGCCCCCCGTCCGTACCGCGCACTGTCGAAGCGCTTCACAAAGCTTGGAGAGCTGGATGGTCACCCTCGCCGAGGTCGCCCAGCACGCCGGAGTCTCGGCGAGCACGGTGAGCTATGTCCTCAGCGGCAAGCGGTCCATCTCCGCGACCACCCGGCAGCGGGTCGAGCAGAGCATCCGCGAACTCGGCTACCACCCGAACGCGGGCGCGCGGGCCCTGGCCAGCAGCAGGTCGAACATCATCGCGCTGATGATCCCGCTGCGCACCGACATGTATGTGCCGGTGATGATGGAGATCGCCATCGCGGTGGCGACCACCGCGCGCACCCACGGGTACGACGTGCTGCTGCTCACCGGCGAGGAGGGCCCCGACGCGGTGCGCCGCGTCACGGGCAGCGGGCTCGCCGACGGCATGATCGTGATGGACATCGAACTGGACGACGAGCGGCTGCCGTTGCTGCGCGGCGGGGGTGCCCCCGATCGAGCGCAGCCGAGAGTGGGTCAGGACCAGCCGTCGGTCCTCATCGGGCTGCCCGCCGACACCACCGGGCTGACCTGCGTCGACCTCGACTTCACGGCGACGGGCGCGCTGTGCCTCGAGCACCTGGCGACGCTGGGGCACCGCGACATCGCCGTCGTCGGAGAGGCCCCGGCGGTCTACGAGCGGCACACCGGCTTCGCCGAACGCACCCTGGACGGCCTGCGCGCCCGCGCGCGGGAGCTGGGGCCGCGCGTGCTGCACCGGCCGTGCGAGGGCGGTTACGACGCGATGGCCGTGACGCTCGCCCGGATCCTGGACGAGCGGCCCGGCACCACGGGTTTCGTCGTGCAGAACGAGTCGGCGGTCGAACCGCTGCTCGCCCTGCTGCGCCAGCGGGGCCGGGCCGTGCCGGAGGACGTGTCGGTGGTGGCGATCTGCCCGGACCAGGTGGCCACGCAGGCGTCGGTGCGGCTGACGTCGGTCGCCATCCCGGCGCAGGAGATGGGCCGGCACGCCGTGGAACTGCTGGTCGCCAAGCTGGAGGGGCGGGGCCGCGACGAGGTGGTGCTGCTCCCGCCCGAGCTGACGGTACGGGCGAGTTCCGGACCGGCCCCGGCCGCGTCCTGACGCACCCGCTCCCCCTTCCGCACCGGGCGTCCCCCGCCCGGCTTCACCCGAGGTGTCCCGCCGGGGCACCGCCATGCCCGCACTCCTCCAGGAGCGTGCCTCGTGAATCAGCCCCCCGAGACCCGGCCCCAGGTCAGCCTCGCCCAGTCCTCGCCCACCGTCGGCACGTTCCGGGAGCGGGACGGCGCCCTGGAGTGGAGCGGCCGTCAGGAGACCGTACGGATCGAGCCGTGGGGGCCGGACGCGGTCCGGGTCCGGGCCCGGCTCGGCGGCCCGGTGCTCCAGGGGCTGCCGGGCGCGCTCCTGGACGACGCGCCGCCCACCGAGAGCACCGTCAAGATCGAGGACGGGTGCGCCTCGCTGACCGTCGGCGCGCTGACCGCCGAGGTCGACGCCGAGGGCATGGTCCGCTTCCTGCGCACCGGGGACGGCACCGAGCTGCTCGCCGAGGAACGCGCCCACTTCTGGTGGCCGGGGCCGCGCCTCTACACGGCGGTCGGGGGCGGGCACCACCGGCTGGAGCAGCGGTTCGCGGCGTACGAGGGCGAGAAGCTGTACGGGCTCGGGCAGCACCAGCACGGGCGGCTGGACCAGAAGGGCCTGGTCGTCGATCTGGTGCAGCGCAACGCCGAGGTCGGCATCCCGGTGCTGACGTCCAGCCGGGGCTACACGCTGCTGTGGAACAACCCGGCCATCGGGCGGGTGGAGCTGGCGCACAACGGCACCCGGTGGGTGGCGGACTCGGCCCGGCAGATCGACTACTGGGTCACGGCGGGCGATCCGGCCGCCGCGCAGCGCCGCTACAGCGCGGTGACCGGCCGCACCCCGATGCTGCCCGAGTGGGCGGCGGGCTTCTGGCAGTGCAAGCTGCGCTACCGCACGCAGGACGAACTCCTCGCGGTGGCACGGGAGTACCGGCGGCGCGGGCTGCCGATCGACGCGATCGTGTGCGACTTCTTCCACTGGACGCATCTGGGCGAGTGGAAGTTCGACCCGAAGGAGTGGCCGGACCCGGCGGCGATGGTGCGGGAGCTGGACGAGCTGGGCATCAAGCTGGTGGTGTCGGTGTGGCCGTCGGTGTCGCCGCTGTCGGAGAACCACCCGGTGATGGAACAGCGCGGCTACTTCATCGGCACGCAGTACGGCCCGACGGCGCACGCGGACTGGCCGGACAAGGAGGTGGCGTCGACGGTCCAGGTGGCGTTCTACGACGCGACCAATCCGGACGCCCGGGAGTTCGTGTGGTCCAGGATCAAGGAGAACTACCTCGACCCGTACGGCATCACCGCGTTCTGGCTGGACGCCTGCGAGCCGGAGCTGAAGCCGGGCTTCGCGGCGAACCTGCGCTACTGGGCGGGCCCGGGCCTGGAGGTCGGCAACCTCTACCCGGCGGAGAACTCCCGCACCTTCCACGAGGGCCTCACGGCGGTCGGCGAGAGCGAGGTCATCACCCTCAACCGCTCGGCGTGGGCGGGCAGTCAGCGCTACGGGGCGGCCCTGTGGTCCGGTGACATCGGCACCGACTTCGCCACCCTGCGCCGCCAGATCGCGGCCGGCCTCAACACGGCCCTGTCGGGCATCCCGTGGTGGAACACCGACATCGGCGGCTTCCACGGCGGCGACCCGGACGACCCGGCGTACCGGGAGGTGATGGTCCGCTGGTTCCAGTTCGGCGCGCTGTCGCCGCTGATGCGGCTGCACGGCTTCCGCGACCCGGGCATGCCGCTCGGCCCGGACATGACCGGCGGGCCCAACGAGGTGTGGTCGTACGGCGATCGGGCCGGTGCCGTCATGGAGCGGTACCTGCGGCTGCGCGAGCGGCTGAAGCCGTACGTCCTCCAGGTCATGCGGGAGGCGCACGAGGAGGGGCTGCCGGTGATGCGGCCGCTGTTCCTGGAGTTCCCCGGGGACCAGGCGGCCTGGTCGGTCGACGACGCCTATCTGTTCGGCCGGGACCTGCTGGTCGCCCCGGTGCTGACGGCGGGCGCGACGGCCCGCACGGTGTATCTCCCGGCGGGCGCGGCCTGGACGGACGCGTGGACGGGCCGGGCGTACGAGGGCGGGGCGGCCGTGACCGTCGACGCGCCGCTGGAGCGGATTCCGCTGTTCCTGCGGGACGGGGCGCGGCTGCCGGTGGCCGAGTAGGGGCGGCCGGGGGCGCCGGGCCGCCCGCCCTGTCGTGGGGCGGGCGGTCCGGGCCGGGTGTCAGCTGCTGGAGACGGTCAGGTTGTTGGTGGTGAAGTTCAGGCCGCCGGCCGACGAGGTGATCTCGTAGCCGAACTGCACGTCACCGATGGTCTCGTTGCCCATCCAGCCCTTGGTGTCCTTGATCCACTTCAGGATCGGCAGGATGTTGACGGTGCCGGAGGACGAGTTCGAGGTGCGGATGAACGAGAACACCTCGTTGTGGCCGTTGCTGCCCTTGTGAACGGACCAGGTGTGGCCGCCCAGGGTCACGGTGCCCTGCGCGCTGCCGAGCGGTCCGACGGGCCCGGTCTTGTTGACCCAGAGCATGATCTCGTAGTCGTAGTCGGTGTCCCAGATGTCGTACGACGTGTTGTACGCGCCGGACGACGGGACGCTGACGTTGTAGCTGCTGGTCAGCGAGCCGATCGAGGTGATGGGCTTGTTGATGACCTTCTTGGAGTTGGGGTACGACTTGATGCCGCCGGTGTTGGGGTGGTCGGCCCACACGCCCCAGTTGGTGCCGGAGTTGGCCCAGACGCACTGGCTGCCGGCGCCGGAGCCCCAGATGTTGTTGTAGAGCGTGTAGCCGCCCAGCGTGGTGTTACCCCACTGGTCGCAGGAGTTCCAGACGGCGGCCTGGGCGGGGGCGGCGGCGAGTCCGACGGTGGCGCCCAGCGCGAGCGCCGGGGCGAGCAGGGCCTTGGTGACCTTGCCGAGGGTGCTTGGTGCCATGGGTGTCCCTTCCATGGGTGGGGGGAATTGCCGAAGGGCTACCGCGCCCCCAGGGTGAGGACGCGGTCTTCTCCGGCGACCAGGTCGAGCGGCCGGGCGCCGGAGGAAGTCCGCAGTTCGACGCGGGTGGTGCGGCTCGGGCGCAGCACGGCGGTGGCGCCGTCCGGCCCCCAGGCGAGGTCGAGTCCGGCCCCGAACCGGGTGCGGACGCCGCGCAGCCGGCCCGCCGGGTACGCGGCCGGCAGCGCGGGCAGCAGGACCAGCCGGTGGGGGGTGGACTGCACGAGCGCCTCCACGAGCACGGCGGGCAGGGTGTGCGCCGCGTCCGCGTTGTACACGTCGCGCTTGGGGTAGTGCGCGCTCATCAGGGACGCGTGGAAGAAGTCGCCGTCGAGGACCTGGCCGAGGGCGTGGGCGACGCGGGCGGCGTCGCGCAGCCGGGCCGCGATCAGCGCGTGGTGGAGGTGGCCGTGCGCGGAGTCGTTCTCGGCGCCGCGCAGTGCGAGGGCGCGGTGGGCGGCTGCCGCGAGGTCCGGGGTGTCGTAGGGGTTGATCTCGTCCAGCGGCCAGACGCCGTAGAGGTGGCTCAGGTGGCGGTGGTCGTAGGAGTCGTCCAGGCCGGGGTGGGCCCATTCGGCGAGGGCGCCGTCGGCGTTGACCCGGTGGGGCGGGAGCCGGGCGGCGAGGGCGCGCCGGCGGTCGGCGCCGGGTCCCGGGTGGTAGTCGGCGGCGGTGAGCAGGGCGTGGCGGGCCGCCGAGAGGTCCATCGCCGCGTTGATGGCGCCCCAGCTCGCGTTCGCGGGGCGGTTCTCGGGCGAGTAGGACGGCACGACGACGAGGTGGCCGTCGGCGTCGGTGCGGGTGAGGAAGTCCTCGTAGAACTGGGCGACTTCGTCCAGTGCGACGGCGGTGCGCGGGTCCCGGGTGCCGCGGGTCTCGTCGTGGTCGACCAGGGGCTTGAGCAGCCAGTCGGCGCCGGCCGTCCACAGGTGGAGGGGGTATGCGCGGCTGAAGTGGTACGTGTGCCCGGACTCGCCGTCGCTGTGGGCGGGCGCGACGACGCCGCGGGCGCCGAAGATGGCGCGGGCGTTGTCCCGCCAGTGGGGAAGCTGGCGGTGGACGAGGGCGGCGAGGGCCTCCGTCACCTCCGGCAGGGCGGTGGCCGCCGCCGCGGCGGTCTGGAGGTTGAGGTTGGCGTCGTTGGTGAACGCCCCCGACCAGGCCGTGTCCCAGTCGCCGGTCCACAGGCCGCTGAGCCGGGGCGGGCACAGGCCGCCGGACGACAGCAGGTGGTAGCGGCCCGCGGCGAAGAGCCGCTCCAGCAGGGCCGCGCTGCGGGGCCGGGCGAGCAGTTCGGAGCCGGGCAGGGCACGCTCGGCCGGGTCGGCCGCGAGGTCGAGGTCGACGCGCTCGTAGGCGGTGCGGTGCAGGGCGAGGTGCCGGTCGAGGAGGTCGTCGTAGGGCCGGTCGGTGAGCAGGTCGCGCAGGGCGCGGGACTCGGCGCGCACGTCCAGGTCCCCGGTGTGCCGGCGCACCCGGGTCAGGAGCAGCACCCCGGTGGCGCCGGTGACGCGCACGCCGGGCGGGGCGATCGTCGTGGTGCCGCCGGTGACCACAGCCAGGGTGATGCCCGTGAAGCCGAGGTCGCTGCCGGGGTAGCGGGCGCGCAGGCTCAGCAGGGCGCCGTCGGCGGTGAGGACGGCGCCGTGGCCGACGGCCAGGGTGTCGGGGGCGCCGGGCAGGCGGTGGTCCAGGCAGAGGCCGAGGGTGAGGTGCGGGGCGGTGACGTGCTGCACGATCACGTCGTCGGCGCGGGAGACGAAGACGCGGCTGGTCCGGTCGCCGCACACGGCGGTGGTCTCGCCGGTGGCGAAGTCGACGCGGCGGCGGTACCCGTGGGCGGGGCCGGGTTCGCGGCGCAGCCGGACCTGGAACGCGGGGTGGAAGGCGCGCACCCATTGCAGCGGGCGCCCGTCGGTGAAGTCCTCGGCGGCGGTGAGGTCGCCGGACAGCAGACGGTCCTGGACGGTGGGGAGCGCGGCGGCCAGGCGGGGTGGCTCGCGGTGCTCGTCACGGCTCGGGCGGACGAGGCTGTGGTGGGTGACGACGACACGGTCGTCGTCCGGATCGCCGAACACGAGAGCGCCGTGGTGACCGTTGCCGGCGAGGAAGGCGTCCTCCCAGCGGGCGGCGGGGCGGGGTTCCCAGGTGCTGTGGACGGGGGTGGTGTGGCCGTGGTGGGGGGCGCCCGTGCCGGGGCCTGCGGCTCCCGCACCCCGGCCCGTGCCCCGGGCAGCGCCCCTCGCCCCTTCCGCCCCGGCACTCATGGCTTCAGCACCGCCACCCCGTAGCGGCCCAGGGTGACCCGTTCCGTGACCGTGGTGTCCGTGAGGAGGTCGCGGTGAGGGCCGGGGAGGTCGACGGTCGTCTCCTCCTGGCCGTGGTTCAGGAGGAACAGCAGGTCGCCGCGGCGTACGGCCTCGATGCCGGGCGGCAGGCCGTCGAGGACCGGGCGGACCCCCGCGTCGGCGGCCACGCGGGCGAGGAGGTCACGCAGCGCGTCGGGCTCGGGGAGGGTGGAGACGTACCAGGCGCGGCCCTTGCGCAGCACGGCGGGCAGTCCGTCCAGCTCGCCGCCCCGGTAGGTCAGGGTCTCGTCGGCGGTGGCGTCGGGCTCCAGCTCCTCCGACCACAGGGTGCCGGTGAAGCCGTCGCAGGGGGCCCGCTCCCCCGGTTCCAGCGGCCACCACTCGTGCAGGACGCGGATGCCGAACAGCTCGCGCAGCCGGGCGTCCATGCCGCCGGGGCGTATGCGGTCGTCCTCGTCGGCGACGCCGGTGAGGAAGCCGCAGACGAGGGTGCCGCCCTGGTGGACGTACGCGAGGAGGTTGTCGATCGCGGCGTCCGTGAGGAGGTAGAGCTGCGGGGCGACGACCAGGCGGTAGGCGGTCAGGTCGTGTTCGGGGTGGGCGAAGTCGGTGGTGAGGTGGGCCCGCCACAGGGCGCGGTGCCAGGCGGTGAGGACGTCGGGGTACGCGACGTCCCGGGACGGGCGGGCCTCCTGGTCGCCCGCCCACCAGGAGTGCCAGTCGTGCAGGACGGCGACCTCGGCGGCGCAGGGGCGGCCGGTCACCTCGGGTGCGATCCGGGCGAGGTCGGCGCCGAGGTGCCTGACCTCCTGGAACGTGCGGCCGTGCTCGCCGGCGTGGCTCACCATGCCGGAGTGGAACTTCTCCGCGCCCTGCCGGGACTGCCGCCACTGGAAGTAGCAGACGGCGTCCGCGCCCCGGGCCACGGCCTGGAGGGACCACAGGCGGTTGAGCCCGCGCGGCTTCGGGTGGTTCACGTCCCGCCAGTTGACGGGCCCGGCGGCCTGTTCCATCAGCATCCAGGGGCCGCGTGCCTGGGAGCGGGTCAGGTCCTGGACGAGGGCGCCCGCCTGCGCGCCGAACAAGTCGTGCGGGTCGGGGTAGAGGTCGACGGAGACGACGTCCTCCTCCTCGGCCCAGCGCCAGGCGTCCAGGCCGGACCACAGCGGCATGAAGTTGGTGGTGACCGGCAGGTGCGGGGTGTGGCGGCGCACGATGTCCCGCTCGGCGGCGTAGCACTCCAGGAGCATGTCGGACGTGAACCGCTTGAAGTCCAGCACCTGCGCGGGGTTCTTCAGGTAGTGGGCGTGCCGGGGCGGCAGGATCTCCGGCCAGTCGCCGTAGCCCTGGCTCCAGAAGGCGGTGCCCCAGGCGGCGTTGAGGGCGTCGAGCGTGCCGTACCGGGCGCGCAGCCAGCGGCGGAAGCGGACGGCGGCCTCGTCGCCGAAGTCGTAGGTGCAGTACTCGTTGTTGATGTGCCACATGGTCAGGGCCGGGTGGCGGGCGTAGCGGGCGGCCAGGTCCTCGGTGACGGCGGCGGCGTGGCGGCGGTAGGTGGCGCTGGAGTGCGAGAAGTGCTGGCGTCCGCCCCACCACTCGGTGCGGCCGTCCGCGTCGCGCGGCAGGGTGTCCGGGTACTGGTGCCCGAGCCAGGGCGGCGGGGAGGCGGTGGGGGTGGCCAGGACGACGCCGACGCCGCTGTCGTGCATCAGGTCCATGAGCCGGTCCAGCCAGCCGAAGTCCCGTACGCCGGGCCGGGGTTCGATCCGCGCCCAGGAGAAGACGCCGACGGTGACGGAGTTGACGCCGGCGTCCCGCATCAGGCGGACGTCCTCGGCCCAGGTCTCCTCGGGCCACTGCTCGGGGTTGTAGTCGCCGCCGAACAGGATGCGGCCCCGGGTGGCGTCGGCGAGCTTCGGCATCACGCGGGCTCCCCGTACTGGATGCCGCGCCCGTTGGTGGCGACGTAGACGCGGCCGTACACGCGCGGGTCGCCCGCGATGGTCTCGCCGGTCCAGCCCCACTGGTGGGCGTCGTCGTTGACGCGCACCCAGGTCTTCGCCCCGTCGTCGGAGCGGTATATCGCGGTGATCGCCCCGGTGGCGCCGACCTGGTAGACGGCCGGGTAGCCGGCGCCGTCGGCGGCCTTGCCGAAGCCGAGGGCGTAGGAGGCCCAGCAGCTGTCGACCTTGGTGAAGGTGGCGCCGCCGTCGGTGGACCGGTACAGCCCGTTCCACTTGGCGCTCAGCCACAGGTCGCCGGTCCGCCCGGGCGCGGCGACGAGCTTGAACTGGCTGTCCCCGGACGGCAGTCCACCGGCCCGCGCGGCGAAGGTCAGTCCGCCGTCGGTGCTGGCGTGCACGGTCCCGGTGCCGGTGTCGTAGGCGTAGAAGCGGGCCGGGTCCACGGGGTCGGCGAGCGGGGTGGCGCCTTTCGGGAAGGAGGCGACCTCGGTCCAGGTGGCGCCGTGGTCCGCCGAGCGGTGGGCGGGGTGCCGGGTGCCGTCCCAGTGCACGAAGCTCCACAGCAGCACCCGGCCGTCGGCGCTCACGGCGATCGGCCCCGGCGCGTCCTTGGCGATGGCCGGCTGCGCCGCGAAGGGCGCCCAGGTCTTCCCGCCGTCCTCGGAGTGGGCGCCGTTGCCGTGGTCGCCCCAGCCGGTGCGCACGACGTACGACGGTTTCGCCGCGGCCTGCGCGAGTCCGGTGGCCGTGCCGAAGACGGGGTTGGCGGCCATGCCGCGCGACGGGGAGGCGGTGAGCCGCTCGTGGTACATCACGCCGATGTCGCCGAGCCCGCTGATCAGGTGCGCCTCACCGGCCGGGGGTGAGATCAGCTGCCGCACGGAACTCTCCTCCAGGCCGCGGATCTGCGGCGCCCAGTGGACGAGGTCGCGGGTGCCGTAGAGGGTCGCGCCGGTGCCGAACACCACGTGCCGCGAGTCGTACGGGTCGACGGCGAGCGCCTGGATCCACCAGCCGAACTTGGCCTGCTCGCCGCCCCACTTCAGGTACGGCGTCTCGGACACGTCGAGGACGGCCGTCTCCTTCAGGGACGTCCAGCTGCGACCGCCGTCGGTGGACCGGTACACGGTGTCGACGGCCGCCCAGCGGTTGTTGGTGGAGACGACGACGGTCCCGGGCCGCCGGGCGTCCACGGCGACACCGCCGTACCCGAAGGTGTCCGACGCGCCGTCCGGCTTCACCGGGGTGACCTCCGTCCACCGCCCGTCGGTGGTCGACAGCTTGTGCACGCTGCCGTCGGACTGCCCGTTGGGCCCGGGAGCGTCGGCGTAGGTCACGTACAGCGCACGGCTGTGCCGGTCGTGGGCGGCCCGGATCGGCACCCGGGCGGCGGCGCCCGCGGGCTGCCCGGGGACGGCGGTCCAGGTGGTGCCGTCGGTGGTGCGGTACAGGGCGGGCGAGCCGTCGCCCCACCCGGCGTAGACCGCCCGCCCGGCGGCGACGAGCAGGGTGACGCCCTGCCCGGTGGCGCTCGGGGTCGCCGGGAAGCCGTCGGCGGCTGCCCACGTGGCGCCCCGGTCGGTGGACTTGAGCAGCCCGTCGTGCCGTGTCCCCAGCCACAGCACGTCGCTGTCGCGCGGGTCGACCAGCAGCCGCTCCCCGGTCCCCCGCCCGTCCTCGTTGGCCCCGAGCTTCACGGCGAGATCGGTCCGCGCCCAGGTGGCGCCCCGGTCGTCGGACCGCAGGACGGCCCCGTTGGACGCCCAGGCCTGGGCATAGGTGCCGACGGCGAGATACAGCCGGTCGGGGTGGGCGGGATCGACGGCCATCGCCTCGACGCCGAGCAGATTCCAGTCGTCCCACCCGATGTGGTCGAGCAGCGGAAGCCACCGCCCGCGCCGTTCGTCCCACCGATAGGCACCCCCGATGTCGGTCCGCGCATAGGCAAGCCCGCGCACCGCCGGATGGAACAGCACCCCGGTGACGAACCCGGTCCCCCCGATGACGACATTCCGCCAGCGATACCCACGGGACCCGGCAACCGCCTCGGACACCGGCAGTGCGGCCAGAGCGGCAAGGGCAGCGCCCCCGACAAGAACCCCACGCCGACTCGGATAAGACGCGACCATGACATGACCTCGCTTGGTAGTAGAGGGGGAGGAGAGCCACTCGGGGGCGCCGGGCCGTGTCGATGTGCGGCTCCGCCGCGCGGGCGCGACCAACCACAGCGGACCGGCACTCGCAAACGAACCGCAAGCCCCAAGCCCCGCCGCGCCCCGGGCCTCAGCCCTTGACGGCCCCGGTCAGCATCCCCTTGCGGAAGTGCTTCTGCACGAACGGCGACAGCACCGCGACCGGCAGCAACGCCATCACCATCACCGCCATCTGCACGGCGAGCCCGGACAGCTCCCCGGTCTTGATCGCCTGCCCGAGCCCCACCGGCGCCTCCTGCTTCTGCACCAGCTGGATCATGACGTTCTGCAGCGGCATCATGTCCTGGTCGTTCAGGTACAGCGACGCGTTGAACCACGCGCTCCAGTACCCGACCGCGTAGAACAGCGTGATCACCGCGAGGACCGCCCGGGACAGCGGCATGACGATCTGCCACAGGATGCGGAAGTCCCCGGCGCCGTCGATGCGGGCGCTGTCGACCAGCTCCTGCGAGATGCCCATGAAGAAGCCGCGCAGCACCAGGATGTTGAACACGCTCACCGCGCTCGGCAGGATCAGCGCGAGATAGCTGTCGGTCAGCCCGAGGGTCTGCACCAGCAGGTACGTCGGGATGAGGCCGGCGCTGAAGAACATCGTCGCCAGCAGGATCATCAGGAACCAGCGGTGCCCGAGCGAGCCGCTGCGGGACAGCCCGTAGGCGCACAGCACGGACACGGTCATCGAGAACAGCGTGCCGACGAGCGTGACGAGGACGCTGATGACCGCGGCCCGGGTGACCTGGCCCCCGCTCAGCAGCTCCTGGTAGGCCACGAACGTGATGTCGCCGGGGATCATGACCAGGCCGCCGGCCTCGTCGATCGCCCGGCGCGAGGACAGGCTCGTGACGACGACGATCCACAGCGGGAAGAGGATCGCGAGGCAGGCCAGCACCAGCACCAGGCCCTTGCCGGCCGCGCCCGCCGCAGTGGGTTTCTCGTCCCACACCGGGCGGGGCGGGGCGGACCACCAGCGGTCGCGGCGGGCCGGTCCGCGCGCGGGTTTGCCGAGGACGGCGGTCACTTCTTGTACACCCCCTGCTCGCCCATGAGATGGGCCACCTTGTTCGCCGCGAGGACCAGACCGAGGCTGACCACGCCCTTGACCAGGCCGGCGGCAGCGGCGTAGCCGAAGTCCTGGTTGCGTACGCCGTTCCACCACACGAAGGTGTCGAGCACCTCGGAGGCGCCCGGCCCGACCGCGTCGCGTTGCAGCAGGATCTGTTCGAAGCCGACGGTCAGGGCGTCGCCGACGCGCAGCACCAGCAGCAGGGCGATCACCGGGCGCAGCGCGGGCAGCGTCACGTGCCACATGCGGCGCCAGCGGTTCGCGCCGTCCATCGCGGCGGCCTCGTACAGGTCGGGGCTGACCGAGGACAGCGCGGCGAGGAAGACGATGATCCCCCAGCCGGCGTCCTTCCACACGCTCTGCGCGGTGATCAGGAAGGCGAAGGTGTCCGGGTCGGTCATGATGTCGAGCCCGTCGTACCCGTGCTGCCGCAGCAGCTGGGAGAAGATCCCGGCGCCGCCGAGCAGTTGCTGGAAGACGGCGATGACCAGCACCCACGAGAAGAAGTGCGGCAGGTACAGGACGGCCTGCGCGACCGCCCGGACCCGGGGCCTGACGACGCTGTTGATGAGCAGCGCGAGCAGGATCGGGATCGGGAAGAACAGGACGAGCTGGAGGAAGAACAGCACGAGGGTGTTCTTGACGGCGTTCCAGAACGCGGAGTCGGCGAAGATCCGCTGGAAGTTCTCGACGCCGACGAAGGGGCTGTTCAGGATGGAGACGACGCCGTTGTCGCTGATGTAGGGGTCGTACTCCTGGAAGGCGACGACGTTGCCGAGGATCGGCACGTAGTTGAAGAGGAGGACCAGCGCGAGGGCCGGCAGGGTCATGAGGATCAGGACGCGGTCGCGCCGGAACCTGACTCTGATGCCGCGCCCGTCCTGTGCCCGCCGCTTTCCGGTGCCGCCGGTGTCACCGGGCGCCGGGGTCTTCGCCGTCGTGTCGGCCTCGGGCCTGCTCCGAGGCACCGTGCTGTGGGACACGGCCGTTCTCCTTGCCTCGGGTCAGTTGGCGGAGCCGTTCTCGTCGAGGATCTTCTTGTACCAGTCGCGCAGTTCGTCGCCGCCCTTCCTCTTCCAGTTGGAGACGGCCTGCTGCATGTCGCCGATCTTCCTGCGGCCCCGGACGATGTCGTCCTCGAGCTGCTCGAAGTCGTTGGACAGGTTGGCGTACCGGGCGGGCTCGGTGATCTGCATGCCGTAGAAAGAGGACTTCTTCGTGAAGGCGCCCATCCGCTGCTGCCACTCGACCTGACCCCTGGCGACCTCGGGGAAGTCGGGGTGGGCGATGGTCGGGGCGGGGCTCGCGATCATCACGAAGGCGTTCATCACGTCGATGTTGCCCTGCTCGGTCTTGACCGGGACGCCGTCCTTGACGGTGTAGTGCGTGCCCTCGACGCCGTAGTTGGTGAGCATGTACTCCTTGGTGCCGTACGGGGCGGCGGTGACGTTGGCGACGGCGAGCACGTCACGGACGACGGCCTCGGAGGCCTTCTTGTTGACGAAGGCGAAGATGCCGGCCGGGTTCTTCGCCCACAGCGTCGGGTCGCCGCCGTCGTGGCCGAAGATGTCCATGCCCCAGATCTCGAACTCCGGGTTCTGGGCGGCCTGTTCGGCGGTGCGGCTCCACCACTGGGAGAGGTCCTGGTTGTAGATGAGGAACTCGCCCTTGGCGAACTTCGGGCCGGGGTCGGTCGCCTGGCTCTTGCCGAGCCCGGCGTCGGGGTGGACGACGCCCGCGGCGAACAGCTTGCGGGTCCACTCCAGCGCCTCGAGGTACTCCTCGGTCTCGATGCGGTAGATCAGCTTGCCGTCGGTCATGTTCCAGCCGAGGGACTTCTCCTCGCCGGAGAGCACCCCGAAGGCGTTGAAGGCGGTCCACTTCATGTCCAGGCACGCCCACCGCTTGGCGCGGGCGCTGGTCGCGTCCTTGGCCAGCGCCATGAACTCGTCGGCCGACGTGGGGACTTCGTAGCCCTCCTTGTCGAAGACGTCCTTGCGGTACAGGGGCACGATGCCCGTGACGTACGACGACGGCATGGGCAGGCCGCGCAGCTTGCCGCCGAAGATGGAGCGCTGCCAGGCGTCGGTCGGGATCGCCGCGAGGTTCGGGTACTCCTTGACGGCGTCACCGGACAGGTAGGGGCCGAGATCGGCGAACTTGCCGATGACGGCGCTGGGTATCTTGCCCGACATGTTCCAACCGGGGACGACCACGACGTCCGGGATGTCGCTGGAGGCGAGGACCGCGCCGAGCTTCTGGTCGTAGGTGTTGCCGTCCTGGTTCCGCCACCGCACGTCGACGCCGGTCAGGTCGTTCATCGCCCGGTAGTAGGCGTTGTCGTTCTTGGGCGGCGAGCCCCAGAACGGCGACATGACGCTGACCCGGCCGCCCTTGCCCAGCTTCTTCGGCACCGACGTCTTCAGGTCTGCCAGGTCGAGCTTGCCGGTGAAGCCGGCGGCGGAGCCGTTCTTCGCGGGGATGTCCGGCGTCACCACGCTGCCGGCCACGTACGCGGGGAGGATCTTCTCGGCGTCCTTGCCCGACGTGGTGCCCTCGCGCGATCCGCCGCCGGAGCCTCCGCAGGCGGCGAGCAGCGGCATGCCCCCGGCCACCGCTGCGGTGGCCACCGCCGTGGAGGCGAGGAAGCTTCGCCGGCTGGTTGGGGTGGAGGCGGCGTTCGGCGTCATTGCGTCAACCCTTCATGGCGCACCAGGACACCCGGCGGTCGTGCCGGCGGCTGCGGTGTCTCGAGTGGAACTGGCTGAGCTGAAGCGACCCTGGGAGGCTGCGTACGTCCGGCGGCAGACCCCGTAGTCGAAGCGCTTCGATGTTGCTGCGAGGTTAAGTGAACGCCTGGGGGTGCACAAGGGTCGCTTCCAAGATTCCTGGGACCGGCCGCCGTGCGTCTGCCCTCTTGTACTGCTGGAGACGACGGCCGGGACACGGACGTGTTGGGTGGCGGCGTCTTGACACCCGCCCCGTGCCGAATGAGCATCGAAGCGCTTCGAAAGCGTCGAGCCGTTCCATCGCAAGGGGATCCCCACGTGACCGCACACCCGTCGCCCGCACCACCGTTCCGCGACACGAGCCTGCCGTTCGCGAAGCGCGTCGACGACCTTCTGGCACGGCTGAGCCTGGAGGAGAAGACCGGCTTCCTGCACCAGTTCGCGCCGGCCGTCGAGCGCCTGGGCATCGCCGCGTTCCGCACCGGCCAGGAGGCCCTGCACGGGGTCGCGTGGATGGGCCCGGCGACGGTGTTCCCGCAGGCGGTCGGGCTCGGCGCGACCTGGAACGAGGACCTGGTCCGCCGGGTCGGCGACGCGGTGTCGAAGGAGATCCGCGCGATGCGCGCCCGGGACGAACGCGTCGGCCTCAACGTGTGGTCGCCGACCGTCAACCTGCTGCGCCACCCGCTGTGGGGCCGGGGCGAGGAGGGCTACTCGGAGGACCCGAAGCTCACCTCCGCCCTCGCCACCGCCTACACGCGCGGGCTGCGCGGGGAACACCCCGTGTACTGGCGCACCGCCCCGGTCCTCAAGCACTGGCTCGCCCACAACAACGAGACCGACCGGGACACCACCTCCAGTTCGGTCCGCCCGCGCGTGCTGCACGAGTACGACCTGCGCGCCTTCCGCGAGGCCGTCGAGGCGGGCGCGGTGGCGGGCGTGATGCCGGCGTACAACCTGGTCAACGGCCGCCCCAACCACGTCTCCCCGTACCTGCGGGAGCACCTGCGCACCTGGACCGGCCAGGAGCTGCTGGTCTGCTCGGACGCGGGCGCGCCCTCCAACCTGGTCGACTCCGAGCACTACTTCGCCACCCACGAGGAGGCGACCGCCGCCGCGCTGCGGGCCGGCGTCGACAGCTTCACCGACCACGGCACGGACTCCTCGGCCGTCCTCGCGCGGGTCCGCGGGGCCCTCCGGCAGGGCCTGCTGACCGAGGCGGACATCGACACCGCCGTGCGCCGGCAGCTGTCGGTCCGCTTCCGGCTCGGCGAGTTCGACGGCTACGACGAGCCGGGCGCCTTCGACACCCCCGAGCACCGGGCGCTCGCCCAGGAGGCCGCCGAGCAGGCGGTCGTCCTGCTGAGGAACGACGGCGTGCTGCCGCTGTCCCCCGGCACGCGGATCGCCGTCGTCGGGCTGCTCGCCGACGAGTGCAAGCTCGACTGGTACAGCGGCACCCTGATCCACCGTTCCACCCCGCTGGACGGCCTGTACGAGCGGTTCGGCGCGGACCACGTGGAGTTCGCCGAGGGCGTGGACCGCGTCCGCCTGAGGACGTCGGCGGGCACGTACCTGTCGGTGCCGAAGGCCCCGGACGCGCCCGCGGAGGCGCGCGGCGCGGCGGGCGCCCTGGACCCGGCGCTGCTCGCGGGCCGCACCGACCTGCCGCCGCTCACCGCCGACGCCACCGGCTCCGAACTGGCCCTCGCCGACTGGGGCGACGGCGTCCTGACGCTGCGCGCCCCCGACGGCCGCTACCTCTCGGTCGCCGACGACGGCTATCTGCGCGCCTCCGCCGACCAGCCCGGCGGCTGGGTCGTGCAGGAGACGTTCCGCCTGGAACCGCACGCGCACGGTCACCTCCTCAGGCATCTGGGGACGGGTCGCCCCGTGCAGGTCGCCGCCGACGGCGTGAAGGTTGCCGACACCGGCCCGGAGGTGTTCGAGCTGGTCGTCGCCGAGCGCGGCGAGGACGCGGTGGCACGGGCGGCGGCGCGGGCCGACGTGGTGGTGGTCGTCGCGGGCAACGACCCGCACATCAACGGCCGCGAGACCGAGGACCGCACGACGCTGCGGCTGCCCGCGCACCAGGAGCGGCTGCTGCGCGCGGCCCGCGCCGCGAACCCCCGCACGGTGCTGACGCTGGTCTCCGCCTACCCGTACGCGGTGGACACGGCGCCCCTGGCGGCGGCGCTGTGGACCGCGCACGGCGGGCAGGCGGCGGGCACCGCCCTGGCCCGGGTGCTGGCCGGCGACACCTCCCCGGCCGGCCGGCTCCCCCAGACCTGGTACGCCGACGACGCGGACCTGCCCGGCCTGCTCGACTACGACGTGATCGGCGGCCGGCAGACCTACCTGTACTTCGAGGGCACCCCGCTGTTCCCGTTCGGGCACGGGCTGTCCTACGCGTCGTTCGCGTACGCCGACCTCACGGCCCAGGTCGGCGAGGACGCGGTGCGGGTGTCGTTCACGGTCACCAACACCGGCGAGGTGACGGCCGACGAGGTCGTCCAGCTCTACACGCGGGCCGTGGACCCCTCGGTGCCGCGTCCGCGCCGCGAGCTGGTCGCGCACCGCCGGATCACCCTGGCGCCGGGCGCCACGGCCGCGCCGGCCTTCGAGGTCCCGCTGTCCGCCTTCGCGTTCTGGGACGTCGCGCACGGCCGGTGGCGCGTGGAGCCGGGCCCGTACGAACTCCTCGCGGGTGCCTCCAGCGAGGACGTCCGGCTGCGGACGACTCTCACGCTGGACGGCGAGCCCGGCGCGCCCCGCCCGGTCGCCGAACGCGGGCTGGACGCGGCCGACTACGACGAGCAGAGCGGCACGGAGATCACCGACCGCGCGAAGACCGCGGGCGACGCGGTGACGCCGGTCGCGGGCGGCGGACCGGGCGAACTGCTGTTCCGCGCCTGCGACTTCGGCTCCGGCGTGACGCGCGTGACGGCGCGGGTCGCCGGGGAGGGCAGCGTCGAGGTGTCCCTGGACGGCGGCACCGCGCGGACGGTCCTGACCCTGGAGACGCCCACGGCGGGCCCGTACGACTACACGTCCGTCACCGCGGGTCTCACCGCCGACGGCGTGCACGACGTGACGCTGCGGCTGCGCGGCCCGCTGCGGCTCGCGCACGTCGCCTTCTCCGCCTGAGGGCCCGGACGGCGCCCGGCAGCGGCCGGAGCCCCCGCACAGACGGGCTCCGGCCGCTGGTCACAGTGGCGTCAGAGGGCGAGACCGGTCAGGACCAGCACGCGCTCGTACGTGTAGTCCTCCATGGCGAACCGCACGCCCTCGCGGCCCACACCGGACTGCTTGGCGCCGCCGTACGGCATCTGGTCGGCGCGGTAGGACGGCACGTCGCCGATGACGACGCCGCCGACCTCCAGGGCGCGGTGGGCGCGGAAGGCGGTCTGCACGTCGTGCGTGAACACGCCCGCCTGGAGGCCGTACTTGGAGTCGTTGACGGCGGTGAAGGCCTCGGCCTCGCCGTCCGTCCTCTGCACGGTGAGGACCGGCCCGAAGACCTCCTCGCAGGAGATCGTCACGTCGGCGGGCACCTCGGTGAGGACGGTCGGCGCGTAGGAGGCGCCGTCGCGCTTGCCGCCGGTGAGCAGCTTCGCGCCCGCCGCCACGGCCTCGTCCACCCACGTCTCGACGCGCTTGGCGGCGTCCTCGCTGACCAGCGGGCCGACGTCCGTCGCGTCGTCGGAGGGGTCGCCGGTGACCTGGGCCTCGACAGCGGCGACGATGCGCGGCAGCAGCCGGTCGTACACGGAGGCGTCGGCGACGACCCGCTGCACGGAGATGCAGGACTGGCCGCCCTGGTAGTTGGAGAAGGTGGCGATGCGGTTCGCGGCCCAGTCCAGGTCCTCGTCGCTCGCCCAGTCGGCCAGCACGACGGCCGCGCCGTTGCCGCCCAGCTCCAGCGTGCAGTGCTTGCGCGGCACCGAGTCCATGATCGCGTAGCCGACCTTCTCGGAGCCCGTGAAGGAGATGACCGGCAGGCGCTCGTCCTGGACCAGGGCGGGCATGGCGTCGTTCGGCACCGGCAGGATGCTCCACGAACCGGCGGGCAGCTCGGTCTCGGCCAGCAGCTCGCCGATGACCAGCCCGGACAGCGGGGTGGCCGGGGCGGGCTTGAGGATGATGGGCGCGCCGGCGGCGATGGCCGGGGCGACCTTGTGGGCGCACAGGTTCAGCGGGAAGTTGAAGGGCGCGATGCCGAGCACGACGCCCTTCGGGAAGCGCCGGGTGAGGGCGAGCCGGCCCTGGCCGCCGGGGTCGGTGTCGAGGCGCTGCGCCTCGCCGCCGTTGAACCGCCGGGCCTCCTCGGCCGCGAAGCGGAACACCGACACGGCGCGCCCGACCTCGCCGCGGGCCCACTTGATGGGCTTGCCGTTCTCGGCGGAGATCAGCCGGGCGATCTCCTCGGTGCGCTCGGCGAGCCGCCGGCTGACGTGGTCGAGGGCGGCGGCGCGCACGTGGGCGGGGGTGGCGGCGAACTCGTCCCGTACGGCGTACGCGGCGGCCACGGCCTCCTCGACCTGGGCGTCCGTCGGCACGGCGACCCGGCCGACGAGACGGCCGTCCCACGGGGAGGTGACGTCGAAGGTGTCCTCGCCGGTGACCTGGCGGCCGGCGAGCCAGAAGGCGTGGGTGGAAGTCATAGCGAGTCCCGGCCCTTCCGCGTTGGGGGTGTGCTGGTGCTGTCGGGTCCACCGTAGGGGGGCGACGGCGGAGGGTCGCTTGTCCGAGTCGTAGCAGTCGGCGCTTCCGGTAGGACGGTTTGGCGTACGCGGCGGTCTAGTCGGCGGAGGTGGCCTTCAGGGCCAGCCACAGCTCCATGCGGACGTCCGCGTCGTCGAGCGAGCGGCCGAGGATCTCCTCCACGCGGCGCATCCGGTAGCGCAGGGTGTGCCGGTGCACCCCGAGGTCGGCCGCCGCGGCGTCCCACTGACCGTGCCGGGACAGCCAGGCGCGCAGCGACTTGACGAGGTCGCCGCGGCCGGTCGCGTCGTGCTCGTACAGCGCCCGCAGCAGTCCGTCCGCGAACGCCCGCACCGCGTCGTCGGCGAGCAGCGGCAGCACCGACCCCGCCGCGAGCTGCTCGTGCTCGACCAGGACGCGGCCGCGCCGCCGCGCCACCGACAGCGCCTGCTCGGCCTGCTTGTAGGCGGCTGCCGCGGCGATGGGCCCGACCGGCGCCGACATCCCGAGGACGACCTCGTCCTCGTCGGCCGCCGCCTGCTCGGACCGGCCCGCCTCCACCGCGGCGGCGTACTCGCCGCAGGCCGCGACGGCCGCCCCGCCGTCCCCGGCCAGCACCACCAGCCGCTCCCCCTCGGGCACGACGAGCAGGGCCTCGCCCGCGCGGGCCGCGGCGGACTCCACCACCTCGGCGAACGCGCCGAGCGGGTCCCCGCCCGCGTCGGCGGCGGCGAGCGCGGCGGCCGACGCGGACGGCACGACGGGCGCGGGCGGGTGCGGTTCGGTGGGGACCCGTGCGGACAGGGCCGACGCCGACTCGGCGACGAGCATCCGGAACGGCGCGTCCAGCAGCCCGCCGTACAGGTCGCCGGCGACCGCGCGGGCGTGGTCCGGTTCCCCGGCCAGCAGCATGCGCAGCACGGCCGCGCCGATGCGCTGCTCGGCCGCGTGCAGCGAGCGCGAGCGTTCGGTGGTGAGGGTGAGCAGGGCGATGGCCGAGTGGACGGCGTATCGCTCGGCGGTGCCGAGGGCGGCGGCCGTGCCGACGGCGAGCGCGGCGCGGGGCCGCCGGCCGGTGCCCAGGGAGTGCAGTTCGACGCGGTCCTCGTGGTCGGGGCCGCCCACCACCGAGGAGGCGGGCGCGGACCGCTCCCGCAGCCGCCGCACGTCCTCCGTCAGCCGGGCGGCACGCCGGACGGCCCACTCGGGTGCGGTGGCGACGACGGCGCCCGAGGCGTCGTACAGCGCCGCCCAGCCGTCGACCTGTGCGGCGAGCGCGGCGAGCAGTCCCTCGGGGCCGGAGGTGAGGGCCTGTCGGGTCAGCTCGCGCTGGGCGGCGAAGCCCGCGGTCACGGCCCGGTACTGGTCGGCGGCGATCGCGGCGGACACGGCCTTGCTGATGGCGAGGAACGGGGTGCGGCGCGGCACCTCCAGCAGCGGCAGCCCTTCCTGTGCGGCGGCCTCGACGAGGGCCTCGGGGATCTGCTCGTAGTTGACGCCGACGGCGAAGCCGAGCCCGACGACGCCCGCCTCGACCAGCCGCTTCACATAGCGGCGCATCGCGTCGGGGTTCTCCGCGTCGAGTTTCAGCGCGGTGATCAGCAGCAGTTCCCCGCCCTCCATGTACGGCACGGGGTCGGCGAGCTCGCTGACGTGCGCCCAGCGCACGGGCACGTCCAGGCGGTCCTCGCCGGCCCGCACGGTCAGCTTCAGCGCGGAGTGGTGGACGAGCGAGGCGAGCGTGGGGGGCATGAGGCCTTCGGGTCTCTTCGAGTGGGGCGGCTGCGGCAAGCGGGGGGCTCAAGTGGCGGGATGTGGCGGGACAGGGAGATCGGGTGATCATTGTGATCATTTGGCCGTCACGTATGAACGACCCATGTCGATTCTGCCTCACCGTACGGTCCCCCGTGCCCGCGGACCTCCGTTTCCGGCCGTCTCAGCCCCGCAGGTCGACCAGCAGCGGCGGCGCGTGCTCTCCCGTCACGTCGGTGAGCGACAGCACCGCGTGCGCCGGCGGCACGGCGTGCGCCAGCTCGGACGCGGACCAGCGCTCCCGCTCCACCCGCCGCACGGTCACGGCCTCCGTCGTCACGGCCTTGCCGGTCACCATCCTGCGCAGCGTGTGGAGAGCGCGGGTCAGGGGCTGGTCGGCGAAAACGGTGTGCTGGGCGACCTCCTCGGTCTCCACCCACTCCTTGCCCCACGCCTCGGCGAAGGCGCGCCCGTCCCAGGTGGTGACGCCGGAGAACGCCATGCGGCAGCCGACCGCGCTGAACAGGGGCCCGTGCAGCGGCTCGGGCACCTCCGCGAGGGTCCGCAGGGTGAGGACCACGCCGGCGTTCAGGGAGCGGAGCCGCTGGATCCCGCGGACGGTCCCGGTGGTCAGGGTGCCCGCGGCGTCGTCCAGGACCAGGCAGACGAAGTGACCGCGGTCGCCGGCGGAGCGGGCCACGGCCGTGAACTGGGCCAGCAGCAACCGGGCGAGGAGCCTCGACGCCTCCTCGTGGCCGCGCTCGGGCAGGTCGACACGGACCCGCAGCGGATGGTGGGTCACGGAACGCAGCGAGAAGTGCCGGGCGTCCCCGGCGCCGAAGAACCGCTCGAAGGCGGGACGGTCGAGGAGGGCGAGCCGGTCCGCCAGCGCCGGTCCGGGGTCGGTCGCGGTGCCCGCCTGCCGGATGCGGGCCTCCAGTTCGCGGCGCATGGCGGGATGCGCGCCCGCGTCCAGCGCGCCCCGGAGGGCGGACAGCGCCTCCGGGTCCCCTTCGAGGAGTTCGCGCAACACCGGCACGGCCGGGAAACGGCCGTGCACGGCACGGTACGGGCCCAGCAGCTGGGCCAGGGCGGTGGCCGCGCGCCGGCTGTCGACCGCGTCCAGGTCTCCGACCAGGCCCTCCGCCAGGAAGGAGGCCGCCTCGTCGGGGTCGGTGGAGTCGGCGTAGAGGTCCAGGTCGTGGACGGAGGCGGGGTCGCCGAGCCGGACGACGACGTCGTACGCCCCGTCCGGGCCGAGGGGGGCGCCCGCGGCGCCGACCGCCACGACGGCGCAGTCCCCGGTGAGCGCCTGGAGGGCGAGGGTCTCGACGACGGGCCGGACGAGGCCGCGGGTCTTGCCGGCGCCGGACGGCCCCACGGCGAGCAGGGAGGTGCCGAGCGTCGACGGGTCGAGTGCGACGCCCGCCCCGTGCCGTTCGGGCGGGTTGGTCTTCGCCGCGACGCAGGTGCCGATCCGCACCTGGCCGGCGAGCAGGTCGTGCCGGGCCGTGCGGGCGGGCAGGTCCCGGGCGCCCGACGGGTGGGTCCAGGCCGCGGCCCCGTTGCGGAGCACCGTCTCGGCGAAGTCGGCCACGCGGGCGGCGTCGCGGCGCGCCCGCGTCCAGGCGTGCCGTACGCGTACGCAGTCGACGTCGTTCATCCGTCCCGCCAGCACTTCGGCGAGGAGCAGGTCGGCCGCCCGATGCTGTCCTGCCTCCCTGAGCTGCGGCCACTGGGCCCGGCCGGGCGCCATCGTGGGCGGGGGCCCGGTCTGCGCGGAGCGTGCGTCGAGGCGGCGCCTGGCGAGCGGCCACCAGCCGCCGATCCGGGCGAAGGGCCACAGGACCGCCGCGGTGATCAGGGCGTACAGGCCATAGGTGATCACCGGGGACCGGAAGACCTCGACGCCGCCCGCGACGAGGGTCACCAGGGAGAGCACGGGGTCGACGACCGGCAGCGTGAACCAGGGCTCGCCGGGAACGGCTTCCGGCCAGACGAGGCCGAGCGTGACCAGGGCGGCGAGCGCCGTCACCGCGGCACGGGTCCGCTCGCCGTGGCGGTCGAGGTAGAACCGGATCACCCTCGGCAGGCTTCCGAGGTAGCCGGCGACCAGGAGGAAGACGAGCGGGGCCAGATGGTCGTAGACGATCTTGGCGTGCACGCCCTGCCACGTCCGGGGCCAGACCGTGCCCCGGTACCACCACTCGTCCGGCGTGAGCCACTGGATGAGGACCCACTGGTAGGGCGCGTTCCCCTCGCTCCACATGAACCACAGGAGCAGCGCCACGGCCAGCGGGACCAGGGAGGCCGCCAACGTCGACGGGTCCAGCCGCTGCTTCGCGCTCGCTTGCCGGGGCGGGGTGAATCCGAACCGCCAGACGCCGGGGCCCACGACGGGACGCGGCGCGTCGAGCCACTCGGCGACGGGGGACGGGGCACCGGGCCGGACCTGCGGCACGGGGGGCGCGGGCGGCATGGGCGGCACGGGGGGAAGCGCGCCCGGCGGCGGCTGCGCGGGCGAGGCGGGGCGCGGTACCCGGTCGGCGTGCGTGCCGCGAGCGTCGTGCGTGCCGTCAGTGTCCATCGTGCGTGCCCCCTGGCCAGCCGGTCCGTGCCTCGTTCGCGGGTCAATCTAGTGCCCTCGCACGGGGCGTTGGCCGGTTACGCGGCCGGGCCCGCGCGGATCGGCCATCGCGTCACCGTGTCCAGGTCACCCGGCCGCTATGTCCACGGCGGACAACCGGGTCCCGCGACAACGCCCACATGGAGCATGCCCACCCTCCGGCCGCGCCCCTAGCCTGCGAGAAAAGAAGGCAAGCGTCCGCAAGACCCCCCAGGAGCCCCGCATGACCGCACTTCCGCAGGAGCGCCGCGTCGTCACCGCCATTCCCGGCCCGAAGTCGCAGGAGCTGCAGGCCCGCCGCACCGCCGCGGTCGCGCAGGGCGTGGGTTCCGTACTGCCCGTCTTCACCGCGCGGGCGGGCGGCGGCATCATCGAGGACGTCGACGGCAACCGCCTGATCGACTTCGGTTCCGGCATCGCCGTGACGTCGGTCGGCGCCTCCGCCGAGGCCGTCGTCCGCAAGGCGTCCGCCCAGCTCGCGGACTTCACCCACACCTGCTTCATGGTCACGCCGTACGAGGGGTACGTCGCCGTCGCCGAGGCGCTGGCCGAGCTGACGCCGGGCGACCACGCGAAGAAGTCGGCCCTGTTCAACAGCGGCGCCGAGGCCGTCGAGAACGCCGTCAAGATCGCCCGCGCGTACACGAAGCGCCAGGCGGTCGTGGTGTTCGACCACGGCTACCACGGCCGGACCAACCTCACGATGGCGCTGACCGCGAAGAACATGCCGTACAAGCACGGCTTCGGCCCGTTCGCCCCCGAGGTCTACCGCGTGCCCGTCGCCTACGGCTACCGCTGGCCGACCGGTGCGGACAACGCCGGTCCCGAGGCCGCCGCGCAGGCCGTCGACCAGATCACCAAGCAGGTCGGCCCGGAGAACGTCGCCGCGATCATCATCGAGCCGGTGCTCGGCGAGGGCGGCTTCATCGAGCCCGCGAAGGGCTTCCTGCCGGCGATCAGCAAGTTCGCCTCCGACCACGGCATCGTCTTCGTCGCCGACGAGATCCAGTCCGGCTTCTGCCGCACCGGCCAGTGGTTCGCCTGCGAGGACGAGGGCATCGTCCCGGACCTCATCACGACCGCGAAGGGCATCGCCGGCGGACTGCCGCTGGCCGCCGTGACGGGCCGCGCCGAGATCATGGACGCCGCGCACGCGGGCGGCCTCGGCGGCACCTACGGCGGCAACCCGGTCGCCTGCGCGGGTGCGCTCGGCGCGATCGAGACGATGAAGGAGCTGGACCTCAACGCGAGGGCCAGGCGCATCGAGGAGGTCATGAAGGGCCGCCTGGCCGCCATGGCCGAGAAGTTCGACCTCATCGGCGACATCCGGGGCCGGGGCGCGATGATCGCCGTCGAGCTGGTCAAGGACCGCACGACCAAGGAGCCGGACGCGCAGGCGACGGCCGCGCTCGCCAAGGCCTGCCACCAGGAGGGCCTGCTGGTGCTGACCTGTGGCACCTACGGCAACGTGCTGCGTTTCCTGCCGCCGCTGGTGATCGGCGAGGACCTGCTGAACGAGGGCCTGGACATCATCGAGCAGGCGTTCACGCGCATCTGAGCGGGGTGCGCCGCAGCGGTGACGCCCCAGCCGCAGAGCGTGTGAAGAAGGTGTGCGAGGTGCATGGCAGGGGGCGGTTGCGCCTGTCGCGGGCGCACCCCCTGTCGTAGGTTCTACGCAGTTGAGAGATACACCCCCGCCCACAGGGGACTGTGGGTGACATCGGGCCGGGGCCTCCCCAGCTTCGGCCTGGTCGTGCCTCGCGCACACCGAAGTCTCGGCTTCGGATCTCCTCACCGATCGGACGGTCGCCCGCCCCAAACCCCCCGGGGCGCGCGACGTTCCGGTCAGAACGGCCGACGCGGACGTTCTTGAAGGGCCGGCGCACTCCCCCCTGCGCCGGCCCTTCGGCCGTTTCTCAGCCGCTGTCCCGGCAGCGCGGGTGGAAGGCGCTCAGCGCGTCGCGGGGCATCCCGCTCGGGGTGCTCTCGTCGAACCTCTCCGGCAGGACCGTGTACCGACGGGAGCGCTCGTCGGCGTCGCCGAGCCCCGTGCCGACGTTTCCGAGGCGGGCCTGCACCTCGTGGACACCGTCGCCCGCGTACGCGTAGACGGCCAGGTCCGGGTGGCGGTCGTGGTCGTAGTCGGCGACGGCGAGGCCGCGGGTCTCGCCGAGGTCGAGGCCGCGGGTGCGCTGTCCGCCGCCGGAGGCCGAGAACGGCCCGAAGCGCACCTCCGCCACGTCGGGCTCGACCGGGTCGTCGCCCCGCCACTCCCCCGTGGCCGCCACGACCAGGTCGGGCCAACCGTCCCGGTCGAAGTCCGCCACGGCACCCACCACGTCCTTCGCGTCCTCGGCGCCGTCCCCGGCCAGTTCCCGCACGGGGACGGGATGTCCGGAGCCGGACCGTCCGCCGAAGGCCACGGCGAGCCGCCTGCCCGTGCCCGAGGGGTCCAGCACCCGGTCGGCGCGGCCGTCCCCGTCGACGTCCGCGACGAGGGCCCCGTCCGCGCCGACACAGGCCGCCACCTTCGGCGGGCCGTCGGGGGCGGGCGGCGGGTCCCCGTCGTCCCCGCACCCGGCGAGCAGCACCAGTGCCACCACCGGCAGCGCGGCACCCCGCCGCAGCCGCCGTCCGCCGTTGCGGGACCGCATGTGACCGCTCATGGTGACGTGGACGGCCCGCGGGCCACCGGGGTTGTACGCGGCGCCCGTTTCCGTCGGCGTCATCCGCCGCGCGGGGCGCCCGCCGTCAGCCTTCCTTCCACAGCAGCACGGTCAGCACGGCGCTGGAGACCGTCACCGGTCGGCCGGCCTGGTTCAGCAGCCGTATCCGCATCCCCCGGCCGGACGCCAGGCGCTTGGTGACGGGCAGCGTGGCGAACGTGCCGCCCGGGGTGCCGACGACCTCGTGTATCGAGTGGTCCGTGCGGTGCTCGGAGCCCTCGTACTCGCTCATCCGCGCCTGGAGCACCGCGCCGACGGGCAGGCCGTCTATGCGCAGGCTGACGGAACCGGTGAACCGGGCCGGGCCGCGCGCCCACACGGCTCCGCCGCCGGCGTGGTGACCCGGCTCGTCGCTCCACTCCCTGGTGAACTCGATGCTGTTCCAGTCGCCCGGGGTGAGCGTGTAGGCCTCCGCGAGACCGAGGTTGACGTACTGGGGCACGGGGTCCTCTCCTTCCCACTGGCCCGCCGGGAGCGCCAGGCAGTCGGCGAGGTCGCGGCGGAAGTCCTTCATGTCGAAGCCCCGGGGGTCGGACTTGTGGTCGGACCACTCCAGGTGGCCGATCGCCGACTTCGGGCCCCAGCCGTGCGCGCGGCAGATCGCCGCCGCGGCCCTGACCATGGCGGTGTACTGGGCGGGCGGCCAGGGGTCCTTGCCGTCGCCGAGGTTCTCGCACTCGAAGCCGTAGAAGCGGGCGTTGCCGTCGACGGCTCCGGAGGAGTCCTGGTGTTCGTTCGTGCGGGGCGGGTAGTCGCCGTACGACTCGCTCACCACGGCTCTGAGAACGTCCGGGTCGCCGCCGCCCGCGTGGTTGGCGCGGCCGTTGCCCACCAGGTGCACGGTGCCGTCCTTGGTGATGCAGCCGGTCGAGAGCGGGCCCGGGAGTTTGCTGTGGCCGTGGTAGATGAGGCTCACGACATCGTACGAGGGGCCGGTGACGGTGTGGTGGATCATCACGCCGTTGACGGGGCCCCAGGGGCCCGTGTGGTTGCGGTTGTTGGTGCGCCAGTCACCGACCTCCCGCACCGTGCAGCCCTCCTCGCGCAGCGCGGCGACCAGCCGGCTCGCGGTGAGCGGTTCGGCCATGCGCAGTCCTCCGGTTCGCTGGGGGCCGCGCCGGGCGGCGTCGGCGGGGGGCGTGGACGGGGTGTCCGGCTGGATGATTCCGCCCGCCGTGTCGCGCTACACCGGGATGCGTCATATTGACCGGTCCTGTCAAGCTGTATCCGTGTCCCGCCTGTTTCTGCCGTTCCTTGCGTCCCTGTGGTTGCCTGCCGTTGCCTTCGGGCTGATCACCTGGCAGGTCGTCGCCGACGGTCCGCTGCTGGACGCCGACGCGAGTGTGAGCCGGGCGCTCCGCCACCCGGACCGGGGCTCCGAACTCCTCGCGGACCTCGGCAACGCGGAGGTCGCGCTGCCGGTCCTGCTCGCCGTCCTGGTGTACGCCGGGCTGCGGCGGCGGGCGGCGGGCGCCGTCCGCTGGTGGCTGCCGCCCGTTCTGGCCGCCGTGTGGATGGCGGTGGTGCCGCTGCTGGTCGTGCCGGTGAAGGAACTGACGGACCGTCCGGGCACGCCGGTCCATCCGGGCTCCGGCTTCTTCCCCTCCGGGCACACGGCCACGGCCGCGGTCGCCTACGGGACCGCGGCGGTGCTGCTCCTGCCGCTGCTGCGCACCGCCCACGCGCGCCGCGCCCTGGTCACCGCCTCGGCGGTCGTGAACGCCGGCGTGGGCTTCGGCCTGGTGCGGCGCGGCTACCACTGGCCGCTGGACGTGGTGGCCAGTTGGTGCCTGTGCGCGGTGCTGCTGACGCTGTTCGTGCTGGCGCTGCGCGGGCTGACGCCTCCTCAGGCGCCCCCTGGGGCGCCTGCACGGGCGGCTTCTCAGCCGAAGTAGCCGTCGCACGTCCGCTGGAACTCGCTCGTGAGGATCTTCGTGCCGTCGCGGTGGACGGCGGCCGTCCGGACGGTCTGCGCAGGCTGACGAGGTCCACAAGTGCCTCCGGAGACGCGGGAGTTGGAGGGGTAGAACGCGCTCAACTCGGTCCAGACCAATTCGGTCGTCAAGACCACTGGCGCGTTGTCACACCTCCTCCCCCGTCGCGCCGCCCGCCGCGGCCTCATGCATCGCCAGCTCCAGGAGAGCCGGGTCGGTGAGGGTGCCGGAGCCGTCCGGCTGGACCAGCCAGCGCACCGGCCCGGTCGCCGCCCGGCCCGGGAACGGCACCACGATCCAGGTGCCGGGTCCGGCCGTGCGCACGCCCGTGCCCAGCCAGCGGCCCGCGGTGCCCGGCGGCACGAAGAACCCGGTGCGGTCGTCCCCGAAGTCGGCGAGCACCGGGCCCGGCCGGCCGAGGACCCGGGTGAGCACGTCGAGCGTGGGACGTCCGAGCGTGGCCGGGAGGATCAGGACGTCCCAGGCCTTCCCGGCCGGCAGCAGGGTCACCCCGTGCGGATTGCGTTCCCATTCCCAGCGGCAGACGTCGGGATCCGGCGCGACGGACACCAGCCACTCGACAGCGGACTTCGTTGTCCCCGCCATGACGGAACCTCCCTCTCTCTCGTGGACGCGGTCGCGTCACGAGGGAGAGGGAGGCCCCCCGGGGGTCATTACGCGGGTTCCGGGGCCTCGTTGGAGTGACCCGGGGCACATCAGCCCGGTCAGCTGTCGAAGCCCAGTCCCAGCCGGTCCATCGTCCGCAGCCACAGGTTGCGCCGCCCGCCGTGCGCGTCGGCGCGGGCCAGCGACCACTTGGTGAGCGCGATCCCCGTCCAGGCGAAGGGCTCCGGCGGGAACGGCAGCGGCTTCCTGCGCACCATCTCCAGCTCGGTGCGCTCGGTGCGCTCCCCGGCCAGCAGGTCGAGCATCACCTCGGCGCCGAACCGGGTCGCGCCCACGCCGAGCCCCGTGTAGCCCGCCGCGTACGCCACCTTCCCCCGGTGGGCCGTGCCGAAGAAGGCCGAGAAGCGCGAGCAGGTGTCGATGGCGCCGCCCCACGCGTGCGTGAAGCGGACGCCCTCCAGCTGCGGGAAGCAGGTGAAGAAGTGCCCGGCGAGCTTGGCGTAGGTCTCCGGCCGGTCGTCGTACTCGGCGCGCACCCGGCCGCCGTAGGGGTAGACGGCGTCGTAGCCGCCCCACAGGATGCGGTTGTCGGCGGACAGCCGGAAGTAGTGGAACTGGTTCGCCGAGTCGCCGAGGCCCTGCCGGTTCCTCCAGCCGACGGACGCGAGCTGGGCGGCGGTGAGCGGCTCGGTCATCAGCGCGTAGTCGTAGACCGGGACCGTGTAGGCGCGCACCCGCCTGACCAGGCTCGGGAAGACGTTCGTGCCGAGCGCCACCTGCCGGGCGCGGACCTGCCCGTACGGGGTGCGTACGGCCATGCCGGCGCCGTACGGCTTCAGGGTGAGGGCGGGCGTGTGCTCGTGGATCCGCACGCCGAGGTCCAGGCAGGCCCGCTTCAGGCCCCAGGCGAGCCTTGCCGGGTTCAGCATGGCCACGCCCCGGCGGTCCCACAGGCCGGCCAGGAAGGTGGGCGAGGCGACCTGCTCCCGGACCGCCTCGGCGTCCAGGTACTCGACGCCGTCGGCCAGGCCCTCGCCCTGAATCCGCGTGTACCAGTCGCGCAGTTCGCGTGCCTGGTGGGGCTCGGTGGCGACGTCGATCTCGCCGGTGCGCTCGAAGTCGCAGTCGATGCCGTACCGGGCGACGGCCCGCTCGATCTCCGTCAGGTTGCGGGCGCCGAGTTCCTCCAGCCTGTGGATCTCGCCGGGCCAGCGGGTGAGGCCGTTGGGCAGGCCGTGCGTGAGGGAGGCGGCGCAGAAGCCGCCGTTGCGGCCGGAGGCGGCCCAGCCCGCCTCACGGCCCTCCACGAGCAGCACGTCCCGCTGCGGGTCGCGCTCCTTGGCGACGAGCGCGGTCCACAGTCCGCTGTAGCCGCCGCCGACGACGAGCAGGTCGCAGGTCTCGGCGCCGGTGAGGGCGGGTTCGGGGCGCGGCCTGCCGGGGTCGTCCAGCCAGTACGGCACCGGCCGGGCCTCGGAGAGGGATTCGGTCCACTCGGTTCTGCTCATGGCGCTCGGGGCCATGATGTCAACTCCCTACAGGGTTTCAGGCCTTCTGCTTCTTGCGGCGGTTTCCGGCGGCCATGGACATGAGCACGAGCAGCACGGCGACGACGAACATGGCCGTGCCGACCACATTGATCTGCACCGGTGTGCCGCGCTGCGCCGAGCCCCAGACGAACATGGGGAACGTGACGGTGGAACCGGCGTTGAAATTCGTGATGATGAAGTCGTCGAAGGACAGCGCGAACGCGAGCAGCGCGCCCGCCGCGATACCGGGCGCGGCAATCGGCAGGGTCACCCGGACGAATGTCTGGAAGGGCCCCGCGTAAAGGTCCTGCGCGGCCTGTTCCAGCCTCGGGTCCATCGACATCACGCGCGCCTTGACGGCCGTGACGACGAAACTGAGGCAGAACATGATGTGGGCGATGAGGACCGTCCAGAAGCCCAGCTCGGCGCCCATGTTGAGGAACAGCGTGAGCAGTGAGGCGGCCATGACGACCTCGGGCATCGCCATCGGCAGGAAGATCAGCGAGTTGACCGCGCCGCGCGCCCGGAACCGGTAGCGGACCAGCGCGAACGCGATCAGCGTGCCGAGGACGGTCGCGCCGAGCGTCGCCCACAGGGCGATCTGGAGGCTGAGCGCCAGCGAGCCGCACAGGCCGGACACGCCGCACGGGTCGCGCCAGGCGTCCGTGGAGAACTGCCGCCACTCGTAGTTGAAGCGGCCCGCCGGATTGTTGAAGGAGAACACCGTCACGACGATGTTCGGCAGGAGGAGATAGGACAGCGTCAGCAGTCCCGCGATGACGACGAGATGGCGTTTGAGCCAGTTGACGAAGGCCATTTACACCAAATCCTCCGTGCCGGACCTGCGGATGTAGAGGGTGACCATGACGAGGATCGCGGCCATCAGGATGAACGAGAGCGCGGCGGCCGTCGGATAGTCCAGCACCCGCAGGAACTGCGTCTGGATGACGTTGCCGACCATTCTCGTGTCGGTCGAGCCGAGCAGATCGGCGTTGACGTAGTCGCCGGACGCCGGGATGAACGTCAGCAGCGTGCCGGACACCACGCCCGGCATCGACAGCGGGAAGGTGACCTTGCGGAACGTCGTCCACGGCCTCGCGTACAGATCGCCCGCCGCCTCGTGCAGCCGCGGGTCGATGCGCTCCAGGGAGGTGTACAGCGGCAGGATCATGAACGGCAGGAAGTTGTACGTCAGACCGCACACCACCGCCAGCGGCGTGGCCAGCAACCGGTCGCCGGACGTCCAGCCGAGCCAGCTCGTCACGTCCAGGACGTGCAGCGCGTCCAGCGCGCCGACGACCGGCCCGCCGTCGGCGAGGATCGTCTTCCACGCGAGCGTGCGGATCAGGAAGCTGGTGAAGAACGGCGCGATCACCAGGATCATGATCAGGTTGCGCCAGCGGCCCGCCCGGAACGCGATGAGATACGCGAGCGGATACCCCAGCAGCAGACAGAGCACGGTCGCCGTGGCGGCGTAGGCGACCGACCGCACGAACTGCGGCCAGTACTCGGCGAGGGCGTCCCAGTACGTCGCGACGTGCCAGGTGACCCGGTAGCCCTCCTCCAGGGAGCCGGTCTGCACGGACGTGGAGGCCTGGTAGACCAGCGGCAGCGCGAAGAACACCAGCAGCCACAGGATGCCGGGCAGCAGCAGGAGGTACGGAGTCCAGCGGCCCCGCCTGCGCGGGGGTCTGCGCTCGGGGGCGGGCGCCAGGGGCGGCGCCTCGGTGACGGTCGCCATCAGGCCGCGTCCCCCTTGTCCGGCTTCCCCTGCTTCTCCGGCTCCACCGTTTCCACACCGGCGTCGATGTCCTGCGCCGCGTCGAGGCCGAAGGTGTGCGCCGGGTTCCAGTGCAGGACGACCTCGGCGCCGGGCACCAGACGCGGGTCCCGGTCGATGTTCTGGGCGTACACCTCGAAGTCGGCGCAGACCGGGCTGTCCACGACGTACTGGGTGCAGACGCCGATGAAGCTGGAGTCGGCGATCCGGCCGGTGATGCGGTTGCGGCCCTCGGGGATCCGGCCCGCGTCGTCGGCGTGCGTGAGCGAGATCTTCTCCGGGCGGACACCGGCCAGCACCTTGCCGCCGGTGGACGTGGGTGCCGAGCAGCGCGCCCGGGGCAGCACCAGCTTGCCGCCGCCCGCCTTCAGCACGAGCTCGTCGCCGCCCGCGGTGTCGACCTCGGCCTCGATGAAGTTGGAGGTGCCGAGGAAGTTCGCCACGAACGTGGTCCGCGGGTTCTCGTACAGGTCGGCGGGCGAGCCGAGCTGCTCGACGCGGCCCGCGTTCATCACGGCGACGGTGTCGGCCATGGTCATGGCCTCCTCCTGGTCGTGCGTGACGTGCACGAAGGTGATGCCGACCTCGGTCTGGATGCGCTTGAGCTCCAGCTGCATCTGGCGGCGCAGCTTCAGGTCGAGGGCGCCGAGCGGCTCGTCGAGCAGCAGCACCCTGGGGTGGTTGATCAGGGCGCGGGCCACGGCGACGCGCTGCTGCTGGCCGCCGGAGAGCTGGTGCGGCTTCTTGCGGGCCTGCTCGCCGAGCTGCACCAGCTCCAGCATCTCCTCGACCTGCTTCGTCACGCTGCGGATGCCGCGCCGGCGCAGACCGAAGGCGACGTTCTCGAAGATGTCCAGGTGCGGGAAGAGGGCGTAGGACTGGAAGACCGTGTTCACCGGCCGCTTGTACGGGGGCAGCCGGGTGACGTCCTGGTCGCCGAGGTGGACGGTGCCCGAGGTTGGCTCCTCCAGGCCGGCGATCATGCGCAGGGTGGTGGTCTTGCCGCAGCCGGACGCGCCGAGCAGGGCGAAGAAGGAGCCCTGCGGCACGGTCAGGTCGAGCGGGTGCACGGCGGTGAACGCGCCGTAGGTCTTGCCGATGCCGGTGAGGCGGACGTCGCCGCCGGTGTCTGTCGTCGTCTTCATCTCGTCACGCCCCCGTGAGCTTCGCGAACTTGGCTTCGTAGGCCGTCTCTTCCTTCGAGCTCAGTGAGCGGAAGGCGCGGGACTTGGCCTGCATGGCCCGGTCGGGCAGGATCAGCGGGTTGTTCGCCGCGTCCTCGTCGATCTTGGCGAGTTCGTCCTTCACGCCGTCGACGGGACACACGTAGTTGATGTACGCGGCGAGTTCGGCGGCGGCCTTCGGCTCGAAGTAGTAGTCGATGAGCCGCTCGGCGTTGGTCTTGTGCCGGGCCTTGTTGGGGACCAGCAGGTTGTCGCTGGAGGTCAGGTAGCCGCTGTCCGGGATGAGGAAGTCGACGTCCGGGCTGTCCGCCTTCAGCTGGACGACGTCACCGGCCCAGGCGAGACAGGCCGCGAAGTCGCCCTTGGTGAGGTCGGAGGTGTAGTCGTTGCCGGTGAAGCGGCGGATCTGGCCCCGGTCGACGGCCTTCTGGAGGCGGGCGATGGCCGCGTCGTAGTCGTCGTCGCCGAACTTCCCCGGGTCCTTGCCCATGTCGAGCAGCGTCATCCCGACGGTGTCGCGCATCTCGGTGAGGAAGCCGACGCGGCCCTTGAGCTTCGGGTTGTCGAGCAGGTCGGACACCGACGTCACCTCGACGCCGTCGAGCGCCTTCTTGTTGTAGGCGATGACCGTGGAGATGCCCTGCCAGGGGTAGGAGTAGGCGCGTCCGGGGTCCCAGTCGGGGCTGCGGAACTGCGACGACAGGTTCGCGAAGGCGTGCGGCAGGTTGGCCGGGTCGAGTTTCTGGACCCACCCGAGGCGGATGAGGCGGCCCGCCAGCCAGTCCGTCACGCAGATGAGGTCGCGGCCGGTGTCCTGGCCCGCGGCGAGCTGCGGCTTGATCTTGCCGAAGAACTCGTTGTTGTCGTTGATGTCCTCGGTGTACTTGACCTTGATGCCGGTGCGCCTGGTGAACGCCTCCAGCGTCGGGTGGCGCTTGCCGCTGTCGTCGACGTCCATGTACTCGGTCCAGTTGGAGAAGCTCACGGTCTTCTCCTCCGCCGAGCGGTCCTCCGCCGACACCCCGCCCTGGGCCTTGCCGGCCGCGGGGATGCCGCAGCCGCTCAGGCCGCCGAGCGCCCCGGCCGCGAGCGCGCCGCCCGCGGAGGCGCGAAGCAGCGAGCGCCGGGTGAGGGCGGCCCTGCCGTTTCGGAAACTGCGCCGCACGGCGGCCACTTGGGCCGCTGTCAGGCGGTCGGGCTCGTACTGCTCCATGCGCGTGGTGCCCTTTCGGGAGGTCGGTCGGCCGTGGTCGGGCGGCCTGGTGGCTAACGGTCCCCGAAGACGGTGCGGTGCCAGTCCTTCCTGGCGACCGCCGTGTTGTCGAACATGACGTGCTTGATCTGCGTGTACTCCTCGAAGGAGTAGGCGGACATGTCCTTGCCGAAGCCGGACGCCTTGTAGCCGCCGTGCGGCATCTCGCTGATGATCGGGATGTGGTCGTTGACCCACACGCAGCCCGCCGCGATCTCGCGGGTGGCGCGGTTCGCCCGGTAGACGTCCCGGCTCCAGGCGGAGGCGGCCAGCCCGTACGGGGTGTCGTTGGCGAGCGCGATCCCCTCGTCGTCGCTGTCGAAGGGCAGCACGACGAGGACCGGCCCGAAGATCTCCGCCTGCACGATCTCGCTGTCCTGGGCCGCGTCGGTGATCAGCGTCGGCCGGTAGTACGCGCCGTTGCCCAGCTCCCCCCGCGGTGCCTCGCCACCGGTCACCACGCGCGCGTAGGCGCGGGCCCGGTCCACGAAGGAGGCGACCCGGTCGCGCTGGGCGTGCGAGATCAGCGGGCCGAGGTCGGTGCCGGGGGCGAAGGGATCGCCGAGCCGGACGGTCTCCATGAGCGCGGCCGTGCGCGCGACGAACGCCTCGTACAGCGGCCGCTGCACGTACGCGCGCGTGGCGGCCGTGCAGTCCTGCCCGGTGTTGATGAGGGCCCCGGCGACGGCGCCGTTGGCGGCGGCCTCCAGGTCGGCGTCGTCGAAGACCACGAACGGTGCCTTGCCGCCGAGTTCCAGGTGGAGGCGCTTGACGGTGGCGGTGGCCAGCTCGGCGACGCGTCTGCCGACGGCGGTGGAGCCGGTGAAGGACGTCATGGCGACGCCGGGGTGCGCGACGAGGTGCTCGCCGGCCTCCTGCCCCGTCCCGGTGACGATGTTGATCACACCGTCCGGGATGCCGGCGTCGGTGGCGGCCTGGGCGAACAGCAGCGAGGTCAGCGGGGTGAGTTCGGCGGGCTTCAGCACGACGGTGTTGCCCGCGGCGACGGCCGGGAGGATCTTCCAGGCGGCCATCTGGAGCGGGTAGTTCCACGGCGCGATGGAACCGACGACACCGATGGGCTCCCGGCGCACGTACGAGGTGTGGTCGCCGGAGTACTCGGCGGCGGCCTGCCCCTGCAGGTGCCGGGCGGCGCCCGCGAAGAACGCGATGTTGTCGATGGTGCCCGGCACGTCGAACTCACGGGCCAGCTTCAGCGGCTTGCCGCACTGCAGGGCCTCGGCCCGGGCGAAGTCCTCGGCGCGCTCGGCGACGACGGCGGCGAAGCGGTGCAGCGCGTCGGACCGCTCGCCGGGGGTGGCACCGGCCCAGCCCGGGAAGGCCGCGCGGGCCGCGGCGACCGCGGCGTCGACGTCGTCGGCGGAGGCCGTCTCGTAGCGGTACACGTCCTCCCCGCTCGCCGGATCGACGACCGCGTGCGTACGGCCGGACGTGCCCCGCGTGAGGCGGCCCGCGATGTACTGCGCCCCGCCCGCGAAGTGCTCCCGCGCCGGAAAACGGCCCGCGGTGGCGGCGGCCTGCGGGGTGTCCGGGGTGGCGTTGCCCGGGTTGTGCATGTCGCTCTCCTCCGTGTCCCCGAGAGGGGGCCGGCGTGGCTCAGGGTCGATTTGAGTGCCGATCCTGACAGAGCGACGGCACTCCAACAAGTGATTCCGTTGTTGCCTTTTGATTACGCGACGGAATCTGTCGACTGGGTGTCGAGTGTCGAGGTAAAAGACCGGACGTGTTGTCACTGCCGCCTGGCACACTCCCGTGCATGACCGGAACAACGGGGGCGATCACTTCTCGGGAGACCCTGATCGGGGCGGTCCGTGCGGGGGCGCGCATCAAGTATCTGCACTTCTGGGGCCACCGGCCCCGCCCGGACGGCCGTGTCGGCCCCAGCTGCCTGAGCCAGTGGTGGCCGTCGCCGTTCACGGTGGACGGCGTGACCTACGCGACGGCCGAGCACTGGATGATGGCCGGCAAGGCCCGCCTGTTCGGCGACGCGGAGGCGGAGCGGCGCGTCCTGGCGGCGGAGCACCCCGCGGAGGCGAAGAAGGCCGGCCGCCTGGTCCGCGGCTTCGACGAGGCAACCTGGCAGCGCGAGCGCTTCGCCCTGGTCGTCGAGGGCAGCGTCCACAAGTTCACGGCCCACACCGACCTGCGCCACTTCCTCCTGAACACGGGCGACCGCGTCCTGGTCGAGGCAAGCCCGGTGGACCGCGTATGGGGCACAGGCCTGGCGGCGGACGACGAGGCGTCGGGGGACCCGGAGAGGTGGCCGGGGTCGAACTTGCTGGGGTTCGCGCTGATGGAGGCGAGGGCACGGCTGAGAGGCCTCGGCGCGTCCGGCGTGTGAGGACGAGGCGCCGAGCGCCGAAAGGGGGCTGGGCGCGCAGCCCCCGGGGTCGGGACGGAAAGGGGCGGTGGAGGGCGGAAACCCCTCCTACCCGAGCAGCATCAGCAACCCGAACCCCACCCCGAGCACCAGCCCCGCCACCCCGCAGATGATCCCGGCCAGCGCCTGCCCGGCATTCGTGGCCTCCCCCCGGGACGCCTTCGCCCGCCCCACCACCCCGAAGATCACGGCCAGCACCCCGGCCACGATGGCAACGGGCCACAGGCAGAACACCGCCGCCGAGACGATCCCGAGCACCAGCCCGGCCGTCCCCGTCCCGTTGCTGGGCATCGGCGCCGCACCCCAGCCGTGGTAGCCGTGCTGCTGGGAGCCGTACCCGGTCTGCCCGGGATGGCCGTACCCACCGGGATAGCCGTAGGGCACCCGCCCGGGCCCGTCGGGCGCGATGGGCGGCGGCGGAACGGCATCGTCCGGCGCGGCGAAGGGGTTGGCGGACGTCCCGCCGGCATACGGCGGCGGCGACGCGAAGGCCCCGCCGTACCCGGGCCCGGAGCCTGGCGGCGCAACGGCGGGCGTGGCCCAGGGCGCGGCGGGAGACGGCGGGGGAACACTGCCGGGCGCGGCGGGAGAGGCCGGCGGCACCCCATACGCCGAGGCCCCGTACGACGAGCCGCCCTGCCCCGGAGCGCCGTACGACGAGGCCCCCGGAGCCCCATACACGGGCGCCCCGTCCCCCACCGCCGGCATGGAGGTCACCGTCTGCTGGTCGTGCACGGACGGCGCAGGCCAGGTCAGCGGCTCACCGGACGCCATCGTCGTGCCGGGCCCCTCCTGCCGGCCCGGAGTCCCTTCCGGCGTCCACGGCTCCGTCCGCCCCACCGCTTCCCCGCCGCCTGCCGGCTCCCGCGCGTCGTCGGACATGACGGGCCCCCCTCTGTCGACCGTCCTGTCATGCTACGGCCCGCCCTCCGGACAGCGCGGCCCCGGCCTACGATGATCCCGAGTCACCGATCAGCCGATCACCCGCGTCCCGCAGCCGCGCATCCCCGGCCGGGGCGCCGTTCCCGGGGAGGAACCTTGACCGAGCACCTCGTAGAGCCGCGTCTCCCGCGCGACCTCAGCGCCTTCGTCGCCGGGCTGCCGAAGGCGGAACTGCACGTGCACCACGTCGGCTCCGCATCCCCCCGGATCGTCGCGGAGCTGGCCGCCCGCCACCCCGACTCCAAGGTCCCCGCCGACCCCGAGGCCCTGGCCGAGTACTTCACGTTCACGGACTTCGCCCACTTCATCCAGGTGTACCTGTCCGTCGTGGACCTGATCCGCACCCCCGACGACGTCCGGCTGCTGACCTACGAGGTGGCCCGCGAGCTGGCCCGCCAGCAGGTGCGGTACGCCGAGCTGACCGTCACGCCGTACTCGTCCGTGCGGCGCGGGATCGACGAGCGGGCGTTCATGGCGGCCATCGAGGACGCGCGCAAGGCGGCCGAGGCCGACTTCGGGACCGTACTGCGCTGGTGCTTCGACATTCCCGGCGAGGCCGGTCTGGAGGCGGCGGAGGTGACGGCGCGGCTGGCCACGGACGACCGGCTGCGCCCGGAGGGCCTGGTGTCGTTCGGGCTCGGCGGGCCGGAGGCCGGGGTCCCGCGCCCGCAGTTCAAGCCGTACTTCGACCGCGCCATCGCCGCCGGGCTGCACTCGGTGCCGCACGCCGGGGAGACCACCGGCCCGCAGACGGTGTGGGACGCGCTGACGCACCTGCGAGCGGAGCGCATCGGGCACGGCACCAGTTCCGCGCAGGACCCGCAGCTGCTCGCGCACCTCGCCGAGCGGCGCATCGCGCTGGAGGTCTGCCCGACGTCGAACATCGCCACGCGCGCGGTCCGCACACTGGAGGAGCACCCGATCAAGGAGTTCACGCGGGCCGGTGTCCTCGTCACGATCAACTCGGACGACCCGCCGATGTTCGGCACCGACCTGAACAACGAGTACGCCGTCGCCGCCCGCCTGCTCGACCTGGACGAGCGGGGCCTTGCCGACCTCGCGAAGAACGCGGTCGAGGCGTCCTTCCTGGACGAGCCCGGCAAGGCCCGGCTGACGGCCGAGATCGACACGTACACGGCCGGCCGGCTCGCCTCCTGATCCCGCGCGCAAAGGACCCTCATGCGGAACGTGACGGCAGTGGCCCACCGCGGCGACCCCTACCGCGTCCGGGAGAACACCATCGCCTCGCTGCGGTCCGCGCTCCACCGGGGCGCGGACGCGGTGGAGGTCGACGTACGGCTCACCCGGGACGGTGTGCCCGTGCTGCTCCACGACGGCACGCTGAAGCGGCTGTGGGAGCACGACCGGCCACTGCTGTCGCTGTCGGCGGACGAGGTGCGCGGTCTGACCGGCGGGCGCGTGCCGACACTGGCGGAGGCGCTGGCGGCGGCCGACGGGCACCGGGTGATGCTGGACCTGCCCGGCACCCCGGACGTGCGGGCGGCCCGCCGGGTCGTGGACGCCGTACGGCAGTGCGGGGCGCAGGACCGCGTGTACTACTGCGCGGGCGCGCGGGCGATGCTCGCGGTGCGGGCGGCCGACCCCGCGGCGGAGATCGCCCTGACCTGGACGACGCTGGCGCCGCCGCGGCCCGCGCTGCTGGAGGCGGTGCGCCCGCGGTGGCTCAACTACCGCTTCACCCTGCTGGACCGGGACCTCGCGCGGCGCGTCCACCGCGACGGCTACCTGCTGTCCGCCTGGACCCCGGACACCCGCCGCTCGATGCGCCGCCTGCTGGACCTGGGCGTGGACTCGATCACGACCAACCGCATCGACACGCTGCACACCCTGCGCACGGCCCGCCCGTCGGCGTGAGCGGGGGGCGACGCGTCCGGCCCCCGGGCGACCCCGCACCGGACGGCCGACCCGCGCCGGCCGGACGGGTCCCGTAGGGGAAGTCACCCACGACACCCCCGCCCCACGCGCCCGTTGACTCGGGGACGGCCGGGGGGCGGCACCCTCCCGTACGACGATCCGGTCGGGCCCGTACGCCCGGAGGATGATCGCGTCCCTGCGCCGATCCCCCGAGGAGCCCCCGTGCACGTCCGCCCGACCGTCGTCGCCCTGGCGACCGCGCTCACCGTCGGCCTGACCGCCCTCCCCCTCGCCGGCAGTGCCGCCGCACAGCCGGCGTCGTCCTGTGCCGTACCGGAAGGACCCGCCACCGCGCCGGAAGGACCCGCCGCCGCGGCGGACGGCCCCGACGTCGAGGCGCTGTGCGCCGCGCTCGCCGGGCTGCCCGACGAGGACGCGACGGCCGCGCTGGTCAGGGTGGGCGGCAGGGGAAGCTGGCACGGCGTGGCCGGCGTGCGCGACCTGCACTCGGGCGCGCCGGCGCTGCCGAACGCCCGCTTCCGCGCCGGTTCCACCACGAAGATCGTGACGGCGGCGCTGGTGCTGCGGCTCGCCGCCGAGGGACGGATCTCACTGGACGGCACGGTGCAGCAGTACCTGCCCGGCCTGCTCACGGCGGACTTCCGGCCGGTGACCGTACGGCAGTTGCTGAACTTCACCAGCGGACTGCGGCCCGGCGCGTCCCTCGGGGACAGCACCGAGGAGATGTACCCGCGCCGGTTCGAGACACTGACGCCCGAGGAGGTCGTCGCCGCGTCCGTCGCCAAGGGCCCCGGCCACGCGCCCGGCGCGGAGCAGCACTACGGCAACATCCACTACACGGTGCTCGGCATGCTGATCGAGAAGGTCACCGGCGACACGTACGCGCACCAGGCCGCCGTACGGATCTTCCGGCCGCTCGGCATGCGCCACACGTCGTTCCCGGCGGGCCCCGATCCGCGCATCCACGGCCCGCACCACCGCGGCTACGAGGTGATCGGCGGCCGGCTCACGGACGTGACCGACTGGAACATGTCCGACCGGTGGGCCGCCGGGGACATGATCTCCACGACCGCCGACCTGGAGCGGCTGCTGACGGCGCTGTTCCGGGGCCGCGTCGTGGCTCGGCCGCACCTGCGGGAGATGTTCACGGTCCCGGACGTGCCCGGCGCCAGGATGGGCGCCGCTCTGGAGAGGTTCGAGCTGAACGGCAGGGAGATCTGGGGCAAGACGGGCTCCCGGCCCGGTTACCACACGGTCGTCGCGGCCACCCGCGACCTGTCCCGCACCGTGGTCTACTCCGTCAACGCGACCGACGCGCGCGGGGACGGCCTCGCCGTCGCCGCCCGCTTCGCCTTCCCGGCGTTCAGCCGCTGACGGCGAAGGCCCCGGAGGGGAGACGGCCCCGTACGGGATACGTCCCGTACGGGGCCGCCGCACCGCCCCGCGGGTTACCCGTCCAGCGAGGTCATCACGTGCTTGACGCGCGTGTAGTCCTCGAAGCCGTACGCCGACAGGTCCTTGCCGTAGCCGGACTTCTTGAAGCCGCCGTGCGGCATCTCGGCGACGAGCGGGATGTGCGTGTTGATCCACACGCAGCCGAAGTCGAGCTTCTTCGACATGCGCATGGCGCGGCCGTGGTCCTTGGTCCACACGGAGGAGGCGAGGGCGTACTCGACGCCGTTCGCGTACTCCACGGCCTGGTCCTCGTCGGTGAAGGACTGGACGGTGATGACCGGGCCGAAGACCTCCTTCTGGATGATCTCGTCGTCCTGCTTGAGGCCAGAGACGACGGTCGGCGCGTAGAAGTAGCCCTTGTCGCCGACGCGCTGGCCGCCCGCCTCGACCTTGGCGTGCGCGGGCAGGCGGTTGACGAAGCCCTCGACCTGCGCGAGCTGGTTGGGGTTGTTCAGCGGGCCGAACAGGACGTCGTCGTCGTCGGGCATGCCGGTCTTGATCTCGGACGCGGCCTTGGCGAGCGCGGACACGAACTCGTCGTGGATCGACTCGTGGACCAGCACGCGCGTGGCGGCCGTGCAGTCCTGCCCGGCGTTGAAGAAGCCCGCCACCGAGATGTCCTCGACGGCCTTGGCGATGTCGGAGTCCTCGAAGACGACGACCGGCGCCTTGCCACCCAGCTCCAGGTGGACGCGCTTGAGGTCCTTGGACGCCGACTCGGCGACCTGCATGCCGGCCCGCACGGAGCCGGTGATGGAGGCCATCGCCGGGGTCGGGTGCTCGACCATCGCGCGGCCGGTCTCGCGGTCGCCGCAGATGACGTTGAAGACGCCCTTGGGCACGATCGAGCCGATGATGTCGGCCATCAGGACGGTGGAGGCGGGGGTGGTGTCCGACGGCTTCAGCACGACCGTGTTGCCCGCGGCGAGCGCCGGGGCGAACTTCCACACGGCCATCATCATCGGGTAGTTCCACGGCGCGACCTGCGCGCAGACGCCGATGGGCTCGCGGCGGACGATCGACGTCAGGCCCTCCATGTACTCGCCGGCCGAGCGGCCCTCGAGCATCCGCGCCGCGCCCGCGAAGAAGCGGATCTGGTCCACCATCGGCGGGATCTCCTCGGTGCGGGTCAGCCCGATCGGCTTGCCCGTGTTCTCCACCTCGGCGGCGATGAGCTCCTCGGCGCGCTCCTCGAACGCGTCGGCGATCTTCAGCAGGGCCTTCTGCCGCTCGGCCGGGGTGGTGTCGCGCCAGCCCGGGAAGGCCGCGGCGGCGGCGGCCATGGCGGCGTCCACGTCCGCCCGGCCGGACAGCGGAGCGGTCGCGTACGCCTCGCCGGTCGCGGGGTTGACCACCTCGGTGGTCCGTCCGTCGGCGGCGTCGCGGAACTCGCCGTCGATGTAGTTGCGCAGACGTCGCAGCTCGGTGCTCACTGCAGGCCCTCCTGGTGTTCCTGGTGGGGGTTCAAGGTGTCCAACCTCTGAGACACCCACCCTAATCCGTCGCCCGACGTTTTCAACACCCCCGACCGAGCCGTTACTGCGAAATCCGCAAGCTACACGCCCGCAAACAACGGATTTCATCGATCAGGGCTTGCGAAACTGTCGAGACGTCGTGCACAGTGACGTCGTGGCCAGTCGAAGCGCAGACCAGAGGGACTCCAGCCAGTCCCGCAACGGCGGATCCACGTTGGACGCCGTCTCCCTCGCCATCATCGAGCAGCTCCAGGAGGACGGCCGCCGGCCGTACGCCGCGATCGGCAAGGCCGTCGGCCTGTCCGAGGCGGCCGTGCGCCAGCGCGTCCAGAAGCTGCTCGACCAGGGCGTGATGCAGATCGTCGCCGTCACCGACCCGCTGACCGTCGGCTTCCGCCGGCAGGCGATGGTCGGGGTCAACGTGGAGGGTGACGTGGAGTCCGTGGCCGACGCGCTGACCGCCATGCCGGAATGCGAGTACGTGGTGATGACCGCGGGCTCCTTCGACCTGATGGTGGAGATCGTCTGCGAGGACGACGACCACCTCCTCGAGGTCATCAACAAACGCATCCGGGCCGTGCCCGGCGTGCGCTCCACCGAGAGCTTCGTCTACCTCAAGCTCAAGAAGCAGACCTACATGTGGGGAACCCGATAATCGTGAGCACCGACAGCCCCAAGGACCTCAGCAAGTCCGCGTACGACCACTTGTGGATGCACTTCACCCGCATGTCCTCGTACGAGAACGCCCCCGTCCCCACCATCGTCCGGGGCGAGGGCACGCACATCTACGACGACAAGGGCAGGCGCTACCTCGACGGTCTCGCCGGCCTGTTCGTGGTCCAGGCCGGACACGGCCGCGTCGAGCTCGCCGAGACCGCCTTCAAGCAGGCCCAGGAGCTGGCGTTCTTCCCGGTGTGGTCCTACGCCCACCCCAAGGCCGTGGAGCTCGCCGAGCGCCTCGCCCACCACGCGCCGGGCGACCTGAACAAGGTCTTCTTCACCACCGGCGGCGGCGAGGCCGTCGAGACCGCCTGGAAGCTCGCCAAGCAGTACTTCAAGCTGACCGGCAAGCCCACCAAGTACAAGGTGATCTCCCGCGCGGTCGCCTACCACGGCACTCCGCAGGGCGCCCTGTCCATCACCGGCCTGCCGGCCCTGAAGGCCCCCTTCGAGCCGCTGGTGCCGGGCGCGCACAAGGTCCCGAACACCAACTTCTACCGCGCCCCGATCCACGGCGACGATCCGGAGGCCTTCGGCCGCTGGGCCGCCGACCAGATCGAGCAGCAGATCCTCTTCGAGGGCCCGGACACGGTCGCCGCGGTCTTCCTGGAGCCGGTGCAGAACGCGGGCGGCTGCTTCCCGCCCCCGCCCGGCTACTTCCGGCGGGTGCGCGAGATCTGCGACCAGTACGACGTGCTGCTCGTCTCGGACGAGGTCATCTGCGCCTTCGGCCGCCTCGGCACGATGTTCGCCTGCGACAAGTTCGGCTACGTCCCGGACATGATCACCTGCGCCAAGGGCATGACCTCGGGCTACTCCCCGATCGGCGCGTGCATCATCTCCGACCGCCTCGCCGAGCCGTTCTACACGGGCGACAACACCTTCCTGCACGGCTACACCTTCGGCGGCCACCCGGTCTCGGCCGCGGTCGGCATCGCCAACCTCGACCTGTTCGAGCGCGAGGGCCTCAACCAGCACGTCCTCGACCACGAGGGCGCCTTCCGCGCCACGCTGGAGAAGCTGCACGACCTGCCCATCGTCGGCGACGTCCGCGGCAACGGCTTCTTCTACGGCATCGAGCTGGTCAAGGACAAGGCGACCAAGGAGTCCTTCACCGCGGAGGAGACCGAGCGCGTCCTGTACGGCTTCCTGTCGAAGAAGCTCTTCGAGAACGGCCTGTACTGCCGTGCCGACGACCGCGGCGACCCGGTCATCCAGCTCGCCCCGCCGCTGATCTCCGACCAGGAGACGTTCGACGAGATCGAGCAGATCCTGCGCGCGACGCTGACGGAGGCGTGGACGAAGCTCTGACCCACGGCGGTTCAGCCGGTTGTACGGCCCGGGGTGCACCCTTACGAGTGAGAAGGGCGCACCCCGGGCCGCGTGCTGTCCGGCCTCGCGGCCCCGGCTCCTTAGCGTGCCCTGTAACCGATCGGCCCTGCCTTCGTTCCCCCGCACGAGGGATTTCGCGAACCGCGCACGGCATTTCTGATCTGAACCGAGGTGTACGCCCATGGTGGCCCCGCCGGACAACGACGTGCTCTGGGCACGCGCTCTGCATCTGACGCACCGCGACGGCTCCCCCGCGCTGCAAGGCGTCTCGCTCGGCGTCCGGGAGGGCGAGATCCTCGCCGTCAGCGGCCCGCGCGGCAGCGGCAAGACCACCCTGCTGCGCTGCCTGTCGGGACAGCTGGCCGCCGGACGCGGCGAGGTCTGGTTCAACAGCGTGCCCGTCCACACCATGACCCCGCTGCACCGCGAGCGGCTGCGCCGCGACCGGTTCGGCTGGATCGACCCGGCGCCGGTGCTCGTCCCCGAGCTGAACGTCTGGGAGAACACCGCCCTGCCGCTGATGCTGCGCGGCATCGGCAGACGGCGCGCCAAGACGGCCGCCCTGGAGTGGCTGGAGCGCCTCGACGTCGGTGACGTGACCCGCAGACGGCCGCACGAGCTGCGCCAGACCCAGCGCCAGCGCGTCTGCATCGCCCGCGCGCTGGCACCCACGCCGACAGTGCTGTTCGCCGACGAGCCGACCGCGCCCCTGCACCGCGCCGACCGCGCGCACGTCCTGCGCACGCTCACCACCGCGGCCCGCTCGCACGGCATCACCGTCGTCCTGGCCACCCACGACCCCGACACCGCGGCGCTCGCCGACCGCACGGTGTCGCTGCTGGACGGGCGGCGGGTGAAGACCGTGCACCTGCCGCCGGTGCCCGAGTCGGAAGGCCGGGCCGCGTGCTCGCTCTCCGTCTGACCCGCGGTTCGCACCCGTCCGTCCGGCTGCGCCGCCTGCTGGTCGCGGCGGCGTCGGCGGGCACCGGGTTCCTGCTGCTGTCCACCCTCGGCTACGCGATGAGCCACCCGCCGGGGAGCGCCGTCCTGCGCCTGGCCTGGTGCGTGGCCCCGCTGGCCGCCACGGTGTACCTGGCGGCGGCCGTCGCCCGTATCGACCCGGGCACCCGGCCCCGGCCCAGCCTGTCGGCGATCGGCCTCGGCCCCGCCCGCCTGATGGCCCTCTCGGCGGCCACGACGGCCCTGTCCTGCACGCTGGGTTCGGCGGTGGCGCTGCTGGTCTTCCTCCACCTGCGCGGCGACCTCACCGGCACGCCCGTCGACGGCGCCGCCACCGAGTTCCTCGCAGCCGGCCGGCCCCTCCCGCTGCCGGCCGCCCTGACCCTCCTGGCTCTTGCCCCGGCTCTCGCGTCCCTCACGGTGGCCCTGCTGCTGCGGCCCCGCGACGACCGGGGCGAGACGGTACGCAGGGCGGCACGCGCCTACCGGTGGTCGGCGGCGTACGGGCGCATTTGGGTCAACGGGACGGCGACGGTGCCCGCGGCCGCGCCGGTGGCGGCGGGGGCGGCCGGGGCCGGGACCACGGGGGCGAGCGCGACGGCCGGGGCGGCCGGGCCGACCGGGAGCGCCGGCGCCGCGGGAACAGCGACGCTGACCGGCACCCGCCCCCCCGCCTCCCCGCAAGGACCCGCCGACCCGGCACCGACCGCGGCCACGTCCGGCATCCCCGGCTCCCTCGTCCCCGCTCCCGGCACCGCCCCGGCCGGCCTCCCCTGGGGCATCGCCGTCGTGGCCGCCGGGCTCACCGTCGAGGCGTACGGGAGCCACAGCGCGGGCGGCGGCGGGGTCGACCTGCCCGGAGGGCTCGGGGGCGGCCCCGTCGGTGTGCTGGCCGGCCTGGCGCTGACGGCCGTGGGGCTCGCGCTGGCCGGTCCCGGCCTCACCCACCTGTGCGGCCGGCTGCTCCAGGCGGTCCGGCCGGGCGCCCTGCGGCTCCTGGCCGGCCGGGTCCTCATGACGGAGGCCTCCCGCATCGGCCGCCCCCTCGGCATCGTGTGCGCGGCCCTGGCCGTGATGCACGCGTCGACGGCGCTGCACGACGCCCGCGGCCCCGCCGCCGGCCCGCTCACCGTCCTGGGCGCGCTCGTCGTGACCGGCTGCACGGTGGGGACGGTGCTGATCGCCGCCGTCGAGGCCAGGGACGCCCGCGCCGACACCACGGCGGCACTGCTGCGCCTCGGGGCGCCCGCGACGATGCTGCGCGGCGCGGCCCTGCTGCGCACCGGCGCCGTCCTGGTCCTGTTCGCGCCGCTGACGCTGCTCGTCGCGGAGCTGGCCGCGCTGCCGCTCGCCCGCTGAAGCCTGTCCGAAAAAACACCGTGACCGGCGATGACTTCCGCGGGGCTGCCCGGTCTACCTACCGTCCACATCGGAACGACACCGGGAGAGACCCCGCATGTACCAGCAAATGATCTTCGTGAACCTGCCCGTGAACGACCTCGACGCCTCGAAGAAGTTCTTCACGGACCTCGGCTACACGATCAACCCGCAGTTCAGCGACGAGAACGCGGCCTCGGTCGTGATCAGCGAGACCATCGTCGCCATGCTGCTCACCAAGCCGTTCTACTCCAGGTTCACCAAGAAGGAGATCGCGGACGCCACCAGGACCAGCGAGGTGCTGCTCGCGCTGAGCGCCGAGAGCCGCGAGAAGGTCGACGAACTGGTCGACAAGGCGATCGCGGCGGGCGGCACGGAGTCCGGCGAGAAGCAGGACCAGGGCTTCATGTACGGCCGCTCCTTCGACGACCTCGACGGACACACCTGGGAGGTCGTGTGGATGGACCCGGCCGCCCTGGAAGGCTGAGCCCCGCACCGGCCAGGCCCGTCCGCGGCGGCGATGCCTAGCATGGGCGGGTGCCTCATACACCCGCCCAGGCCTTTCACGCCGCCCACGACCGCGAGATCGAGTCGCTCGCCGAGTTCGACCAGGTCCTCGCCGAGCACCGCACACTGGCCCACTACCGGGTCCAGGCCGTCGACCTGACGGACCGTACGGACGCCCTGCTGTCCGTCGCCTGCGAGGGCGCCGTCTTCCTCGGCTGCCCGATGGACCCCGGGGCCGCCGCCGCGCTGCGCACCGCGGGCGCCCTGGTGTTCCCGCCCGTACCGGGCGTGCCCTTCGACCCCTACCGCGGGTTCGTCTACACCCCCGAGGAGCTGTTCGCGCACCTCGAGGAGGGCTACGACGCGACACCCGACGCCCGCACCTACGCGTGGTTCCAGCTGACCAAGGCGGACGGCGACGTCTTCGCGTCGATGCTGCGCGCCATCCACGACGACGCAGTGTCGGACGCCCTGGACGAACTCCTCGCCGGCGCCCCCGTGGTCGGTGTCATGGGCGGTCACGCCATGGCGCGCGGCACCGACGCCTACGCCGGGGCCGCCCGCCTGGGCCGCGAGCTGACCCGCGCCGGGTTCACGGTCGCCACCGGCGGCGGGCCGGGCGCCATGGAGGCGGCGAACCTCGGCGCGTACGCGGCGCCGTTCGGCGACACCATGCTGGACGAGGCGCTCCAACTGCTCGCCAAGGCACCGTCGTTCGCGCCGTCGGTGACCGACTGGGCGCGCGCCGCCTTCGAGGTGCGCGGGCGCTGGCCGGGCGGCGGCGCCTCGGTCGGCATCCCGACCTGGTTCTACGGTCACGAGCCGCCGAACGCCTTCGCCGCGCACATCGCCAAGTACTTCGCCAACGCCACCCGCGAGGACGGCCTGCTGGCCCGCTGCACCGCGGGCGTGGTCTTCCTGCCGGGCGCCGCCGGCACCGTGCAGGAGGTCTTCGACAACGCGACGCCGAACTACTACGAGTCGCGGGGCGAGCCGACGCCGATGGTGCTGGTGGACCGGGCGCACTGGACGGAGCGGCTGCCGGCCTGGCCGTTGCTCCGGTCGCTCGCGCGGGGCCGGTCGATGGAGGCGCGGATCGCGCTGGTCGACGGGATCGAGGAGGCTCCCGAGGCGTTGAAACGCCTGAGGGCTTAATAAGACGGCAAAGTCAACGCGGTTGGCGGGCATATGCGTTGACACTGCTGATGCGCTGCCAATAGACCTGTGAGCCTCATGGGTGTGGTGGTGTCACACCATCCGCCCTCAACCCCCCGCATTGTGCGCATCACGTGAAGGACCAACGTGACAGTCCTGTCCATATCCCGCCGTACCGTCGCACGTTCCGTGCGCGTTCTCGGTGTTGTCTCCGCTTCGGCCGCGCTCGCGGTCGGGGCTTCGGGCACCGCCCTCGCCTGCAACATCAATGAGTTCTCCGCCGCCGCCAAGTGCGAAGGAGACAAGGGCGTCATCACCGTCACCGACGTCGACCCGTCCGGCGTGCCCGCCACCGTCACCGTCTACCTCCAGAACAACGGCGCCGACCTGAGGAAGGTCGGCGAGCAGGTCGTCAAGGGCTCGCGCGAGGGCGTCACCATCACCTTCGCCGAGGACTGGAAGCCGAACGCCGAGTACCGCGTGCACGTCGAGGCGAAGCCGTACGTCGACGAGGACATCAAGCCGAACCTCGTCACCCCGGCCACCGCCTGCACGAAGGAGGCGACCCCGACCCCGTCGGCCACGCCGACGCCGACGCCCTCGGAGTCCGCTTCCACCCCGTCCGGTGAGACCGGCACGCCGACCCCGTCCGCCCCGCAGAGCACGCCTCCCGCGGGCACCGGGACCAACGCCCCGTCACCCGCGGGCGGCGACTCGAACCTCGCCGAGACCGGCGCGGACTCGAACACCGGCCTGATCGCCGGCATCGCAGCCGCCCTGGTCGTCGTCGGCGGTGGCGCGGTCTTCTTCGGCCTGCGCCGCCGCGGAGCGAACAGCGACAGCTGACGCCCCGCCGGACGGACGGCCCGCCCCCGATTCCCCCGGGACGCTGTTGGTTAATCCGGGCCGTGATGCTTCGCCCCGTCGAGTTGCTCGGCGGGGCGAAGCCTTGCGAAGTGGCTGGTGCGGGTGCGGG